>CALXZF010000141.1 GCA_944393165.1 uncultured Clostridia bacterium | reverse complement strand
TCAAACTACAAAAAGGACAGACTATCATATAGCAGAGTTATTTTGTTTTTCTTTCTGCTATTTGAAAGTCTATCCTTGTTATTAATCTTATCTATTTTTACTTTTTTTCTTGTTTTTTGGGCATAATTAACAAAGCTTAATTCTCTAAGATTATACTCTCTCTCTCTCTCTCTCTCTTACAACCTCAATAGTTTTAGGGTTTTTAGTTTCTTTTGTTGTCATAATATTTTCTCTCCTGTTTTTTATTCTTTACTTCTTTATTCTATACTATCTCTTTTTGTTTTTTAATCTTTTTTCTATTTTTTGTCATCAAAGCATCTTTTTTTCTTTGTTTCGGTTTGTTAGAATTCAGCATCTGTTAGATTGTATTCATTTTTTATTATTGTCATAATAATTTGCACTGTTTTTTCTAAGTCATTGTTTTTTATGATGTAATCATAAATTCCTATTTTTGATTCTTCATAATCAAATCTATTTAATCGTAATTGTATTTCTTTTAAGCTAGGTTTATCGATTCTTTGTTCTAGTCTTCTTTGCAATTCTTCTTTTGGCACTCTTAAAAAGATTGTAATAATCTTTACATCGTCTTTTAATAGTTTTAAAAGATTTTCTACTCCATTTACTTCAATATCTTTTACAATAATTTTTCCATTATTTATTTTCTCGTTTAACAATTTTTTAGAAGTTCCATAATAATGCTCATGATGTACTGAGTACTCATATAATTCGCCGTCTTTTATCATTCTTTCAAATTCTTCTGTACTAACAAAATTGTATGTTACTCCTGCTACATCATTTGCTCTTGGAGCTCTATCTGTATATGAAGGTAATGATTCCACATTTTCCATTCTCTTTATTAATTCTTTTTTTATTGTGTCTTTGCCTGCTCCTGAAACTCCTGATAATAATACTAACATAGTGTTACCTTTCCTTCAGCTATTTCATTAGCTGCTAAAGTAACTGGAGATTCTTCATTTGCATCTGTTAGAACTGGTGCACCTGCTGCTATTTGTCTTGCTCTCTTAGCGGTTATTACTACTAGTTCAAATCTGTTATCCACCTTTGTTAATAATTCTTTTACAGATGGTTTTACCATCATAATTACATCACTCCTATTCCAAACTTCTAATTAATCAACACTTATATGGTTATTACAAGTCGATTTTGTTTTTTCATGTTTTACTATATTTGTACATTCTGTATTATTACAGTTCATATTTAATTAACTATTTTTATTATCCTCTGTTAAACTTGTACTATCATCATCTCTATCTAATCTTCCAGCAACAGTCTCTGGTTGAATTGAAGAAAGTACAACATGCCCCGAATCCATAATAAGAACAGCTCTTGTTTTTCTTCCATAAGTAGCATCTATTGCAGTCCCACTATCTTTGGCTTCTTGAACAATTCTTTTAATTGGTGCCGATTCTGGGCTTACTATTGCAATTATTCTATTTGCAGAAACAATATTTCCAAATCCAATATTTATTAGTTGCATTAGTACCTCCCTTTCGAGCAATTAAATACTCTAATAAATTATATCACAAATCTTGTTTTTTTCAAGCTCTACGCATTATATTTTATCATTCGAATTACTTTTATGATTATAATTCACAGTTGATATTAATATGTAAAGCAGTGTATATTTTTTATTTCTGTTTGAGTGCTGAAGGTGGGGACCAACAAGTCTACAAACTGTTATGCGAAAAGGATTTGAGCATTTACAGTTTGTACGATGTTGGGGGCCGAAAACAGAAAATACAAAATATACATTGCTTTACCCCAAAAACGACTGTGAATTATAACTTTTATAAAACATACTATTAGACTGTAAATAATAGCCCCTATTCATCTGTATTAATCATTTCTTTCATGTCATCAACAAAATATTTTTTTCTTCCTCTTATGTATACTATTATTGATTTAATTACATAATATATTGCTAAAACATATGAAATTGATAATACTATGTTTATATATCTAGATGATAGCATTAAGTGAATATATATCAAAGCCAGGGTTATTATTGCTATAACTATTGTCTCTATTCCATAAATTGCAAGTGTTCCACTGTCCTTTTTATATGCTTTTTCTAGTACGACTATTGCAGTAAGTAAAATGCACATTGCAAACACTTTTAGATCTGTTTGATAAACACTACCTTCTATGTTATAAAAGCCTAGAATTATAAATATAAAATATATCATAACTATTATAGCCACTAATATGTTCTGAAAAACAGGTTTATTGATTCTTTTTAAATCTTCTTTTGGGATTTTCTTTTTTCTTTTAAATATATTTTTTATTTCTTCAAATTTAATAAGTTTTACATGTTCTTTTTCTTCAACTAATGCTTCTTCTTTATTGTCTGTATTTTCGTCTAATTCTTCTTTTGCATTTTCTGTGCTTCTATTTAATTTCTTATCGTCCTTTTGTTTATTTTTTCCCTTGTTCTTTTTTGAATTTTCCTTTTTATTAGTTTTCTCTTCTAACTTTTTTGTATTATTTTCTAGTTTTACTTCACCATTTTTTTGTTTTTCTACTTCTTTATTTTTTTGAGCTGTATTTTTCTTTGATTCTACCTTGTTTTTAGAATTAGTCACTTTTTTCTTTTCTGTCTTTTTATTATTGCTCATGTCTTTGTTAGCATTTTTGCTATTTTCGTTTTTTTGGTTAGCTTCATTCTTTTCTACCTTTTTGCTAGAATTAGCTTTTTTCGTTTTGCTGCTTCCTACTTTAGCTTTATCTCTATTAGTTAAATCCACCTTAACCGAATTTGCTTTTGCTGAATTCTCTTTACTTTTTTTATTTGAAGTAGATTTACTTGCTTTACTAGTCGTACTTTTTTTACTAGATGAAGCATTTTTAGTAGTTTTAGGCTTTTTTTCTACTTTTTGATTTTCATTAGCATTTTGTTTTACTTCCGTTTCCTGATTTTTTTCTTTTTGAGCAGTTTTAGGCATTTCTTTTCCTCCATATCAATATTTTATTACAATTCAAATTCGTAAATAATGTCACTAAGCATTACTAGTGGTGCTGTTTCTGTTCTTAAAATCCTTTTGCCAAGTGTTACACATTTAGCTCCCGCTTCAATAAGAGTTTTAGCTTCATTTTCACTAATTCCTCCCTCTGGTCCTACCACTATTCCAATACTCAATTTTTTATTTCTGTCTAATTTTTGTAATTCTCTTTTTATTGTATTTTTCTCTTCATTTTCATATGCTAACAATATGATATCATATTTTGCTATGTTCTTGCAAACATTTTCAAGATTTATCACATTATTTATTTTTGGAACAATGTCTCTTTTACTTTGCTTTGCAGCAGATTCAGCTATCTTTTGCCACCTATCTATTTTTTTCTGCTTTGTTTTGCTATCAAGTTTTACTACACATCTTTCTAATTCAACCGGATAAATATTTTTCACACCAATTTCTGTTGTTTTTTGAATAATATATTCCATCTTGTCTGCTTTTGGAAGCCCTTGAAATATATCAACATTCACATTGCTTTCAGTGCTCTCAGTTATTTTTTCTATTATATTACACACAACATATTCTTTGTTTATATCGCTTATTTCTGCAATATAACTTTCGCCTAACTCTTTATCGCATATTATTATTTTTTCACTGGTTTTAAGTCTTAACACATTTGCCATATGTTTTACATCTTCTCCTGTTATTTTTATTTCATTATTTTCTATTTGATTTGTTGGTACAAAAAATTTATGCATCTTTTTCATTCCTTTCATAATGCATTAATTAATTTTTTAATTCTTTTGTCTATTTTATTAAACCACTATTATTTCACAATTCATCTAGGTAAACATCTAATTACGCATGGCTGTTTCCATTATACCACCAACCTTAAGTTTATTCAATTGTTATTATGTGGTGATTTGTTAGAATTTGCAGCCTTGATTTTTGTTTGAGCAATGTATATTAAAAAAATTTATTTGAGTGCTCAAGGTGGGGACCGACAAGTCTACAAACTGTTATGCGAAAAGAATTGGAGCATTTACAGTTTGTACGCAGTTGGGGGCCGAAAATAATTTTTTTTAATATACATTGCTCAATATTTATAATAAACTATAAATTGTAATAGTTTGTTAACTCCTCAAAAAAATCACTTGCTTTCTGCACATATTCTTTATATAATATACATGCGTTTTGATTTGATTAAATCGATTCACATATTTATTTAACAATTTTATTATATCTGTAATATAGTATAATAAAATATTTGTAAAGGATGATGTTTGGTGAAAAAAACAAGATTAGCCGTTGTAGGTGCAACTGGCATAGTTGGTAGGACTGTTTTGAAAGTTTTAGAAGAAAGGAATTTGCCAATTACAGAATATGTATTATTTGCTTCAAAAAGGTCTGCTGGACAAAAAATTAATTTTATGAACACAGAATATGTTGTTCAAGAACTTAAGGAGGATTCTTTTGATAGTGGCTTTGATTATGCAATTTTTTCTGCAGGTGGTTCTACATCTAAAAAATTTGCTCCAATAGCAGCATCAAAAGGTTGTGTTGTTGTAGACAATAGCAGTGCTTTTAGAATGGATGCAGATGTTCCTTTGGTTGTTCCTGAAGTAAATCCTGAGGAAATTGCTAATAACCATGGAATAATTGCAAATCCAAATTGTTCAACAATACAAGCTGTTGTAGCATTAAAACCATTAGATGATAAATACAAAATTAAAAGAATTGTATATTCTACTTATCAAGCTGTTTCTGGTGCAGGAAGAAGTGGTGTAATTGATTTAGAAAATGGAGTTAAGAATTTTTTGACCCATAAAGCTTACTCTAACGAGGAAGATGAAATTAAAGATAGTATTATGGAAGATTTGGATAATAGCAATGCTTCATATACTTTGGAAAAGTTTAATTATCCTATTTTTTCTAATTGTTTGCCTCATATAGATGTATTTTTAGATAATGGGTATACTAAAGAGGAAGAAAAAATGGTTAATGAAACTAGAAAGATTTTAAAAAGACCTGATTTGAGAATTACAGCGACAACAGTAAGGGTTCCAGTATTTAATTGTCATAGTGAATCAATTAATGTTGAGTTTGAAAAAGATTTTGAAATGGATGATTTAATGCAAACATTACAAGATTTTCCTGGCTTGATAGTTCAAGATGATGTGGCATCTTCTATATATCCATTAGCTATAAAAGCTTCTGGTCATGATGAAGTATTTGTTGGTAGAATTCGTAGAGATGATAGTGTTAAATCTGGTGTAAACCTTTGGGTTGTAGCTGATAACATTCGTAAGGGTGCAGCAACAAATGCAGTGCAGATTGTAGAAAAGATGTTAGAATCAGATTAAATAGTGCATGTTTTAGATGAAAAAGAGATTTAAAAGTTTTTTACTCTTAAATCTCTTTTGGTTTTGCAGTAAATCTCGTGTTTATTGTTAATCAAATTTACTACACTATATTATGGTCTTTCTCTATCCTTTACTCTTAAACCATTTTTAATTTATTTCAAGAATCCATTTATAATTTGCTCTTCAGCTTCTTTTTCTGTAAGTCCTAATGTCATAAGCTTTGTTAATTGCTCTCCTGCAATTTTTCCTATTGCTGCTTCGTGAATCAAACTTGCATCTACATCATTTGCTTCAATTTTTGGATCTGAAATTACTCTAGCATTTCCCATAATTATTGCATCACATTCAACATGTCCAAAACATTTTGTGTTTCCTTTTACATTTGATATAAATTCTTGTACGGAGTCATCCTCTGCAACAGACCTAGATGCAACATGTACACTTGAATCCTCTCCGTCTAAACTTACATCAAACACAGTTTTCGCTGTTTGTTTTCCTGTTGTCATTATCCTTTCAGAAATCACTAAACTACTTCCTTTTTTCATGTGTGCAAATGTTTCCCTAATTGTAGATGTTACTCCTTTTATTTGTACTGATTCCATTTCCATTGTAGCATTTTCATCAAGGTTTATAATGGTTTGTGGATTTAGAACTCTATCTCCTGTTCTTTCTCCTTCACCATAATGTTTCTCAATATATTTTATTTTTGCCCCTTTGGCCAAGTGGAATGTGTGTATTCCGTCATGCTGAGCTGTATTACATGTGTTATTATGTATTCCACAGCCTGCAACTATGACTACATCTGCGTTTTCTCCAATATAGAAATCGTTATATACCACATCTGTTAGCCCGCCCTTGAGTTAATATAACTGGTATATGCACACTTTCGTTTTTCGTGTTTGGTTTAATTATTATATCAATTCCGGGCTTATCTTCTTTGGTGACTATATCTATATTAGCTGTAGTATTTCTAGCAATTCCTTTTCCATTTTCTCTTATATTATATGCACCCATTGGTGTTTTTTCAATATCTGCAATTTGCTTTAATAAATTCTTTTCTATTTTATCCATATTAGTCAAGCCCCCCTTCTTCTCTGCCACATTTTTGGTTGCCATTTATTTTATGACAAGGCTTAACTTTATTAAATATTTGTGGTAAAATTTCTTCTCTTGGTCCGTGTTTTTCTACACTACCATTTGTTATCAATACAATTTCATCCGCAATATTTAATATTCTCTCTTGGTGTGAAATTATAACAATTGAGCCCTTAATATCATCATGCATTTTTTCAAATACAGAAATTAAGTTATTAAAGCTCCATAAGTCAATTCCTGCTTCTGGTTCATCAAATATAGTAAGTTTAGATTTTTTAGCAGCAAGCATAGCTATTTCTATTCTCTTTAATTCTCCTCCAGAAAGCTCACTATTCACTTCTCTATTTAAATATTCTTGTGCACATAATCCAACATCTGCCAAAACATCACATGCATCACACACCTTTATGCTGTTTCCTGCAGATATTTCGATTAAATCTTTTACTGTTAATCCTTTAAACCTCACAGGCTGTTGGAATGCGAAACCAATTCCCGCCTTTGCTCTTTCTGTTATAGACAAATTAGTTATATCTTTACCGTCAAAAATTATTTTTCCGGAATCTGGGTTTTCGATTCCCATAATAATTTTTGCAAGTGTTGATTTTCCTGAACCGTTTGGTCCTGTGATAACAATCATTTTGTTGTTATCTATTTTTAAATTTACATCTTTCAAGATGTTTTTATTATCTCTTGAAAAACATATATCCTTTAATTCTAACATATTTCCTCCTATTTTTTTATACTTTTTTGCATACCCTTTTGTAGTATGCTGTGTTCTATAAAGTCTGCTATATATTTGTACCCTTTGGAGTTATATTTTATAGATTTTCGGATTGTTTTATTTGGATTGTAAACATTTGGTTTTTTAACCGCATACATTTTACCATTTTTCAAAAAAATTTGCAACAGTTCTGGGACAAGGGGACGGAGCTTTTGTCCCAAAAATGGGACGAAGGGACAGACCTATATATTCTTTTATCAAAATGTACACAGGTCTGTCCCCATTTCCCAAAATTGGGACAAAAGCTCCGTCCCCTTGTCCCAGAATTTTTACATAGTTTTATTCATATATATTATTAAACTATTTAATGCTTTTTCATAAAAGCAAGAAAGGAATAAATTTTATTATGAAGAATGTTGTTTTTAAAGGATGCGGAACTGCATTGGTTACACCTTTTACTAATGACGGAATAAATTTTGAAGAACTAAGGAAGTTAATTGAATTTCAAATTTTGGAAGGGGTTGATAGCTTAGTAATTTGTGGCACAACAGGAGAATCTGCTACAATGAGCTTAGAAGAGAAAAAAGCTGTTATTGATTTTAGTGTAAAAATTGTAAATAACAGAGTTCCTGTTATTGCAGGCACTGGTGGAAACAACACTAAGGATGTGATTACAATGTCAAAGTATGCTGAATCTGTTGGTATAGATGCTTTGCTTATTGTAACTCCATACTATAATAAAACAACACAAGCTGGCCTTGTGTCACATTATTCGAAGATTGCCCAAAGTGTTCATTTACCTATAATTCTATACAATGTTCCTAGCAGAACAGGTGTAAATATAGAACCAGAGACTTTTTACGAACTAGCTAAAATTCCTAACATTGTGGCAGCGAAAGAAGCAAGTGGAAATATTTCACAAGTAGCCAAAATTGCTAATCTTTGCAGTGATGAGCTTACTATCTATTCTGGAAATGATGACCAAATATTACCAGTTCTTTCTCTTGGCGGATTAGGTGTTATTTCTGTATTGTCAAATATTTATCCAAAATTTGTTCATGAAATGGTAATGGATTATTTGACTGGTAATTGGCAAAAAGCCACAGCTTCCCAAATATACGCGCTCCCTCTTATTAATGCACTATTCTGTGAAGTAAACCCTATACCAATTAAATACGCAGTAAATAAAATAGGATTTGATTGTGGTTTACCTCGTTTACCACTTGTAGAACTAACAGATAAAAACAAAGAAAAACTTGATTTGCTAATTAGCAAATTTAACCTTTAGTTACAAGTCATACTTTTTTATAAGTATTCTTATTATTAAACTAATGCTTGACCAACATATTCGAAATGTTTTTATAAAATGTTACTTTGTATAAAATATATTTGTAAATAATGTACCCTAAGCTACCCACAACTTTCCACATAAAATAAAACTTCTTAAAACTTTCTTAATTTGTTCACATTATTATGTTTTCGTGCTATAATAAATATGTAAAGTAAATTTTTAAGGAGAAGAAAATGAGTTTACACTCTTTAAAAGAAATGTTTATTAAAGTAAAACATAATAAACAAGTAGTTAAAATAGACGATTCACAAAATAAATTAATTAAAAATACTGAAAGTATTGAAAACGAGGATATTTACACAAATATTGGTACTCAAATAGATTCATATGTAAATAAAGATATTCACTCAAGGATGCATAAAAAATATCAACTAACAGAATTTTTTACTATTATAGATGATATTATTTCAAATGATACGGTCAAGCAAATGAAAAATTACAGACAACATTGTAACACTTCATGTTACAAACATTGCATGCAAGTAGCATATTTTACATATATAGCATGCAAGAAGTTAAAGCTCGATTATATATCTGCCACTCGTGCCGCAATGCTACATGATTTGTTTTTATATGATTGGCGTAAAAAGCACAGAGACATTGATTTACCTGGTTTACATGCATTTATACATCCTCAAATTGCTTTTAAAAATGCCAGCAAGCTCTTTGAACTAAATGATATTGAGCGAGATATTATTTTAAAGCATATGTGGCCTGTAACATTTGGTATGCCTCGCTATAGAGAAACATTTATAGTCACTGTCATGGATAAATACAGTGCATGCTTAGAAACTTATTTATATTTACAAAGCAAATTAGAAACAAAAACATTTTACAGATATGCATATATTTTCTTAAGTATGATATTTTTTAGAATTGCATAGAATATTTATTAATAGAATATATTAAAGATATAACTTAATTTATAGTTATATCTTTTTATTTAATATATGCTTTCTGCGTTTGGATTAAGAGATATACTCCTCATTAATCGTAAATTCTAATTTTATAAAGGATAGTGATAGAAAATGATTAACATTTTATTAAATGGTTGTAATGGAAAAATGGGTATGGCACTTTCTAAGTATATACAAAATTCCAATGAATATAATTTACTGTATAGTATAGATAAGCAAAATTGTAAACTATTTTCTTCTATAAGCCAAAAACCTGATGTTATTATAGATTTTTCTTCCACTTATTCTACTTTTATAGCACTCAATTATGCAGTAAGAGAATTAGTACCAATTGTAGTCGCAACTACAGGTTTTAGTCCTATTGAAGAAAAAAGAATAAAAGAATTTTCAGCAGCTATTCCAATTTTTAAATCTTCTAATATGTCCTATGGTATTCATGTTTTTTCAAACATGGTGGCAGATTTTGCCAAAAATCTAAATAATATGGATATTGAAATAATTGAAAAACATCATAGAAATAAGCTAGATGCACCTAGCCGGAACCGCTTTAATGATTGCAGATAGAATTAATAAAAGATGTAATAATAGGTATAAGTATGTTTTTAGTAGAAACTCTTATGTTAGTTCCAAAAATGCTTACATAGCTTCCAATAATTCTTATGCAAGAACAAAAAATGAAATAGGTTTTTCTTCTGTAAGAGGCGGAAGTGTTGTAGGCGAACATTCCGTTTTGTTTTTAGGTGACAACGAAAGTATCGAGCTCACTCATACTGCTTATTCTAGAAATATTTATGTAGAAGGTGCTTTGCGAGCTGCCCAATTTATTATTACAAAGAAAAATGGAATGTACGATATGAGTGATTTACTATAAGTTATACACAATAGAGTGGTTAATCTCTTAACCACTCTACTATTCTGTCTCCTCTTATTGCTCCCCATGGAGAGCCTACTATTTCTCCTGGCGCTTTGTCGATTTGAATTTGTTGTAGATTCGTTGCATTTGCAAAGGAATTAATTCCTATTGTTTCAACACTATTGGGTATATATATATGTTAATTTATTACAGCCAGCAAAAGATAAGTCTTCAATTATCATTAAACCTTCTGGCAACCTCACTTCAGTCATCTGATCTTGAGATTGAAATGCATAAGTTGTTATCTGGGTAACATTGCTATTCACTATAAATTCGCCATCTATTTTGTAGCATACTGTTATTAATTTTGTTTTTTCTTTATTATATAATACATTATTTTCTATACAATAGCAAGGATTATCCTGATCTATATTAACCGTTACCGAGAAAACGCCTGCTTTAAATGTTGCAGATATTGAACTTACATTTGGGCCTATTCTTAAATTTTTTAATTTATTATTTTCTTCAGTAAATGAGAATCCTTCTATTGTCGTTACCGAGTCTGGTAAAACCACATCAGTTAGATTTGTAGCTAATCTAAAAGAATAAGCACCTATAGTTTCCAAACCTTCTGCCAGTTCTACTGTTTCTTGCTTTGTAAAACATACTATCAAAGTTTTTTTGTCTTTTGTATATAAGCAATCATTTTCTACTATATAATAATTATTATTTGGATTTACTTCAATTTCGTTTATAGATGTAGGAAATATATATGCCTGTGAAATGCTTTGTAAACTAGCTGGTATTATTATTTTGGTTATATTATAATAAGTATTTATGGTTGTATTAAAACTTGTCACTCCTTCTGGTATTTCAAATACTTCATTTGATGATACTACACTTGAAGATACAAAAATTATGTCTGTCTTATCTTTTGTCATTAGTAATCCACTGTTTGAATCATATTCATAATAATTATTATTTTCTGTTGAAATATTAGCTAAACTAGTACATCCTGCAAAAGCTCCTGCATTTATAGATTGTACACTACTAGGTATAACTATGTTGTCTAATTTACTGCAACTCATAAATGCACCATAATTAATTTGTTTCAATCCTTCTAAAAATGTCACTGTAGATAAATTAACACATTCTTGAAAGGCTTGATTGTCAATAATTTCAACCTTGGCTGGTATGTCTATACTTTTTAAACTGCTACACTGAAAAAATGCCATTGATCCAATTTTTGTCAAACTCTCTGGTAATTCCACATCTACTATTTTGTTACAGCCAGCAAATGAACAAATACCAATTGTCTCCACACCTTCTTGTAATATTACAGTTTCCAAATCCGCATTATTTCTAAATGCATTTTGCCTTATCTCTTTTACTGTTCCTGGGATAATGATTGTTTTTAACCCTGATAAATCTGCAAATGCTCCTTCTCCGATTGCTGTTACTGAATCTGGTATTACTAATGTTCCACTTTCATCCATTAACGCTAGATTTGTATTAGCTGATAGTAGTACACCGTCAACTATTAGATATGGATTTACTTGTATATTTAATGTTTGTGCCACTCTTATTTCATCCAGCTCTGTTGAGTTAAGTAACAGTTCCCCTTTTATCACTTCCATTTTCCCGTCAAAAATGCTTCCTTGCAGGCTTGGTATTACATCATATATTGTCCCTGTTTCTCCTTCAGGCTGTGGCTCATAGTTTAATTCGTTATATCCTGCAGTTAAGCTATTCGCATTAAAATCTGGATTTTCCAACAATTTCTCTGCCTTAAATAGTTCTACTTCATCTTTAAACTGTGCTAGTATTGTCATATATTTTGCTTCATTTGCTCTTGTTATTATTCCACTATTTCCAAATGTTAAGTTGTATGTTACTACTGCTAAAATGATTAGCACAATTATTGTTATTACAAGCGCTAGCAAGGTTATTCCTTGGCTACCTTTTAAAGTATTACCTACTCTTTCGTTTTTTTTCAATTTAATTCCTCCTCTTTTTTATTTACTAATATTATTTGTTTTTATCACCAAAAGGACAGGCTATCATGTAGTAGAGTTATCTTTTTTTCTCTACTGCACAAAAGTCTGTCCTTTTGACACATTGTTTTTTTATTCTTTAATTCTTCATTGTTTGATATTATTTCACATACATTTTTTATATCACACACAACGCCTTTTTCTTTAAAATTATGCTCTCTCTCTCTCTCTCTCTCTTAGTGTTTCAACGCTTTCATGTTTTCTCGTTTTTTTCATGTGTTTCTCCTTGAAATATTTTACTGTAACATTTTGTTATTTTTTATATCGTTAAGTTTTCTCTATCAAAACATTAATTCCATTTTATACTAACTTTTTATTTTTTGCAATACTATTATTCATTTTGAGACTAATTTTTTGTATTTTCAATTAAAATTTCATGAATCATTATCTATTACCTTTTCATTGAATCATCTACTCATAAACAAAAAACACACCTTGCTTTGTATAACATACAAAGATGAGGTGTGTCCCAAATGTCCAAGAACTTGGACGAAAAGGAGTGTCCCTTTTGACCAAATTCTATTTATGCGTTAACCGCTTTCTCTTCTGGATAAACGCTAACTTGTTTTTTATCTTTACCAAGTCTTTCGAACTTAACTATTCCAGTTACTTTTGCATATAAAGTGTCATCGCTTCCTTTACCTACATTTGTTCCTGGATAGAATTTAGTTCCTCTTTGTCTTACTAGAATATTTCCAGCTAGAACTAATTGTCCGTCAGCTCTTTTTAGACCTAAACGCTTTGATTCACTATCTCTACCGTTCTTAACACTACTTTGACCTTTCTTATGAGCCATTTATCTCAACTCCCTTCGATTTTGATTTTTATTAAATCTCAGCTTTAATTTTTATTTTAATATTATTCTTTTACTGTTTCTTTTTTAGCAGCTGTTTTTGTTGCTGTTGCTTTCTTTTCTGCTGATTTTGTTTCTGTTTTTGCAGTAGCTTTTGTTTCAGCTTTTTCAGCAGGTGTTTTAATTTTTGTGATTTCAACCTTTTTATATGGTTGTCTATGTCCCTGATTTCTTCTCTATTTCTTTTTAGCTTTATATTTGTAAACTAAAACTTTCTTTCCTTTTCCATGAGAAACTACCTTTCCCTCAACTTTTACACCTTTAACATAAGGAGCTCCTACTTCTACTTTTTTGTCATCAGATACTAAAACTATATTGTCAAATGTAACTTTTTTACCATCTTCAACATCTAGTTTTTCAAAGAATACTACATCTCCTTCTGCTACTTTGTATTGCTTTCCACAGCTTTCAATTATTGCGTACATTATATGTACACCTCCTCTTATATGTATACTCGCTAAGCATAAATTCAAGGCAGTTAGATATTTCTAACATTTAGTTGCCCGACTCAGGCGGCTTACA
>CALXZF010000140.1 GCA_944393165.1 uncultured Clostridia bacterium | reverse complement strand
GGCAATGGAAAAATTACTATAAACGGAAAAGATATAGATGAATATTTAGGAACAGAAACATTAAAAGTTATAGTTAGACAACCGCTAACTGCTACAAATACAGTTGACAAATATGATGTTATTTGTACAGTTCAAGGTGGTGGATTTACAGGTCAAGCTGGAGCAATTCGTTTAGGTGTTGCAAGAGCATTATTAGAAGCAAATGGAGAATACAGGCCCGTATTAAAAGCTGCTGGATTCTTAACAAGAGACCCTCGTATGAAAGAAAGAAAGAAATACGGTCTTAAAAAAGCAAGACGCGCACCACAATTCAGCAAGAGATAATCAGAATATTCTTTTGGTTGTTACCAAAAACCTTATAAGAAAGCTACTTTCTTTAGAGAAAGTAGTTTTTCTTTTTTTAGTATTTAGTTTTCTTTCTTAATATTGGCAATAAATTCATTTATATATTTTTCTATACTCTCTTGTATCATATCCAGTTTTTCTTTATTGAAATCAGTTTTAATTCTCTTTATTATTTTTTGTATATATTCTCTATCTCGTACAAGCTCTAGTCCCTTTGCAAAGTTGTAATCAAAAACAAATGCAAATGTTGAAATCAATCTATCTGCTTGGTTTTTTGTAATTCGTTTATCCACTAATTTATGTTCTTTAAAGCATTTTAATACTTCTAGACTTATTTCCTGTTTGCCTATTTTGTCAAAATCATATAATTCAGTCGCTCCTGACTCTATGTCTCTAATATATACCTCATATATGTCTGTTTTGTCAGCATCCCTTATAATTTTTGCATGGAGTAATTCATGCTCATTTAGCCCTTCCCCTATTTTATATTTGTTATGATATTTAATTGCTTTATATATTGTGCTGTCATACTTATCGTCTTTTATAAATTTTCTAATGAAATTATCTTTTAGCAATATTTCTGCTCCATAATCTGCATGGTCCATGCTTGTCCTATCGTTAAAAGTGTCATATATTTTTAATTGTTCAAATCTACCTATATCATGTAATAATCCTATTAACTCTGTTAATTGTATATTTTCTTCGTCTAATTCTAAAGATTCAGCAATTTGTCTTGATACATCCATAACTCTATATGAATGCTGTATTTTTATTAATATTTTGTGATTTTCACTATTATAACTTTCTAGATACTTTTGAAATTCTTTTTTTGCTATTTCTAAATCTATCATGTCAATTTCTCCTCCTTGAATAAAGTTTTCTATCATTAATTTAGAATATCATACAAAATTTATTCTATAATATTATACCATTATGCAATAATTATTCAATCCTTGTATACAAAAAATAAACCTACTATTTAATAGTAGGTTACAATTTACAGTTGATATTAATATGTAAAGCAGTGTATATTTATTATTTCTGTTTGAGTGCTGAAGGTGGGGACCGACAAGTCTACAAACTGTTATGCGAAAAGAATTTGAGCATTTACAGTTTGTACGATGTTGGGGGCCGAAAACAGAAATAATAAATATACACTGCTTTGCCTCAAAAATGACTGTGAATTGTAACAATAGTAGATTTATTTTTCTGCTAATCTATTAATTCCATACTTTGCTCACTTGTTAAACCTTCTAAATTATAGTAAGCATCAGGTATTGTTCCTACTATCACTCCCTCTACTAGAAGCACCTGATTTGTTATTGTTTCATTTATTGTTTCATATGGTGTTAAGATTGAAACATTACATTTAACTTCTAAGTATATTCTATGAAGTGTTTGATTTATTCCAGCTTCTTTGAACTCTGTTCTTAAGTCTGTCTCTACTGTTCCGTCTGTCATCATTCTAATTTTAATATCAGGTCCAATTCCTGCGAAGAATTTGCTTCCTGTAAAACTACCGAAGTTTTAAAGTGAAAGTGTTATTTTCTTCTTTTTCTAATTCTTCTTGCATTAGTATTGGAATGTCAGAAATGATTTCATTAATCGTTATCATATTTACACTTATCATTTTAATGTTTCCTTCTTCATCTTTCTCTACATTGCAAAAATCCTCATAATCATAATTTGCCATAACTTTTGTTGCTTGCTCATTAGATATTCTTGTTGCAATAGATTTTGCCATTGATTTACACTGCTCATCAATTATTGGTATTGTAGCATCTATTGCAACTTTTAATACAATAATCGCAATCATTAATATTGCGATTATTTTGATTATTTTTCTTAAATTATTGTTGTTTTTTATGCATATGTGTGGCAGTCTTGCTCTACTAAATATTTTCTCTTCTTTTTTATCCATTATATCTAGGAATAAATAATTGTTGTGCTACATTCAATTTGTCTACATTTTCTATTCCATTAATCCTTGCTATTTCCTCCACAGTACTTCCAAACTTTTTGGCAATTTTCCACAAAGTATCTCCTTGTTTAACATAGTAAATGACCAAACTACAACTATTAACACTTCTATTTTCTTCTTCCTCTATGTCATCTATAATATTAATTTCCGCATTTTTTAGTAGTATTACATTAAACACAATATCTACTTTTACATCTACACTTCCGTCATCTGTAATTACAAAATCTTGCATTCCGATGTCAATAT
>CALXZF010000139.1 GCA_944393165.1 uncultured Clostridia bacterium | reverse complement strand
ATATAAGTATAAAAAATAACATACTATTATCTCCACAACCACATCCACCAAAAAGATTTCCTAAAAAGCCACCATTGTTACAGCAACAATTTCTATTTTCTTCTTGCATATTTCAAAACCCCTTTCTTATTGTTTATATATAATATGAATTCTTTTATTTTTTGTTACAATGTAAATGCTAAAATAATCGTTTGATTTTTTTAGCCATATATAATATAATTAAAACGACCAATAAATGTACAAATAAAAGGAGTTTAATATATATGAAAAAAGATGTTGAACTTTTATCACCAGTAGGAGACTTTGAATGTCTAAAAGCAGCTGTCCAAAACGGGGCAAATAGTGTGTATTTCGGCACAAGTTTTTTTAATGCTAGGGCTTCTGCAACAAATTTTGATTTTGAAGAACTAGAAAAAGTAATAAACTATTGTGCTCTAAGAAATGTAAAAACTCATTTAACTTTAAACATACTGATAAAAGATTCGGAGTTTAAAGAAGCAGTGATGGTAGCAAAAAAAGCTTATGAACTCGGAATAGATGCACTAATTGTGCAAGATGTAGGTTTAGCACAATTTTTAATGAAGCTATTTCCAGACTTACCTATACATGCAAGTACACAAATGACCATACATAACTTAGAAGGAGTGCAGGAATTAGAAAAATTAGGATATTCTAGAGCAGTACTTTCTAGAGAATTATCTATACACGAAATTGAATATATATGTAGTAATTCAAATATAGAGATTGAGACCTTTGTACATGGAGCGCTTTGTATTTCGTATTCAGGTCAATGTTTTTTCTCTAGTATGGTAGGCGGTCGCTCTCGGAAATCGTGGAAGATGTGCTCAACCTTGTAGATTACCTTATGAATTATTAGAGGAGAAAGAAATAAACAATAAAGTATCTGAAAAAATTATAGATAAAGGATATTTAATAAGTCCAAGGGACTTGTGCTCATTAGAATATATTCCTCAACTAATAAATGCTGGAGTTAAATGCTTTAAAATAGAAGGAAGATTAAAATCACCAGAGTATGTGGCAATAGTTACTAGAATTTATAGAAAGTACATTGATAAAGTATTAAATAACGAGGAATATGTTATAGATGAAAAGGATAAACTAGAATTAAAACAAATCTTTAATAGAGGAGAATTCTCTACAGGACATTTGTCAAATTCAGCAAATAAATCTCTTATCTTTAAGGAAAAGCCAAACAATATGGGACTATATTTAGGAAATGTAGCAGGATACAACAAGTTAAAAGGACATATAAAAATATTGCTAAATCAACCTCTTTCTGTTGGAGATACAATAAACTTTGAAAAAGAGAATACAAAATACAATGTTTCGGAACTTATGCTAAATAATGCAAACATACCAAGTGCAAAAATTGGTGATAAAGTTGTAATTGGCAGAATGAAGGGAAACATTCATATAGGAGATAAAATATATAAGTTATCTAGTAAGGAACAATTAACAAAAGCAGAAGATTCTTACGAAGGCGAAAACATAAAAATTCCACTTAAAGCAAATATTAAAATAAAGAATAACGAACCTATTACAATGGATGTATCTGTTCAAAATGCAAAACAAAGCTTATACAAAAACATAAATGTAAGCATAGCATCTTCGTTAGTGCCAGAGCCAGCTATAAAAAATCCATTTACAGAAGAAAGGATTGTTTCACAAATATCAAAAACAAACAACACACCTTTTGAATTTAAAGAAATAAATGTAGACTTAGACGAAGGACTATTTATTCCAAGTATAAAAGAATTAAATGAAATTCGAAGGATGGCGTTAACAAAGCTAGAAAATATAATAATTGGCAGAATAAAACGAAATACAGAGCTAGATGAAGAAAAATTAGACAGAATTTACGACAAATACACAAAAAATTTCTTAAATAAATATTCTGTGCAAGAAGAGGAAAATGGTGCTAAAAAGGTAACTGCATATTTTAATATAATAAATCCAGAATGTGATTATTCAAAACTATCAAATAGGTACATATCTTGTGTATATATACCTTTAAGGTACTTTATGAGAAAAGAGTGTACTAGTGCATTAAAACAAATTACATCTAAATTTAAGACATATATTTATATGCCTGCAATTATAAAAGCAAATTACAAAAATGTTATAAAACACGGCTTAGAGGACTTGATAAAGGAGTATAACATAGCAGGTTTTATAATCTCAAGCTTGGGAGATTTAGTATTACTAGAAAAATATAAAGGAAAATATGAATTTATAGGTAACTTTACATTAAATTGCTTTAACACAACAAGCATATACACATTTAGAAGTTTAGGAATAAGCAAAATAACACTTTCACCTGAATTAAACTTAGAAGATATAAACAATATATATAATATAGAAAAAAATCACATCCCATTGGAACTTATTGTATATGGCAATACACCAGTAATGAAAATGAATTATTGCGTATTAGGAGTATCAAATAAATGTTATCCAGACTGCATGATGAGGTGCAGAACAAACAATAAATACTATTTAATAGATAGACTTGGATTCAAATTTAGAATTTTGCCAGATAATGTGCAAACTGTAACAACAATTTTTAATAGCAAAACTACTTGCATTACACATGTTGAGGCAGGAATAGATTCTGTTAGAATAGACTTACTAGATGAAAGTATAGACGAAATAAACAATATAGCTAAAGCAAGTTTAACAGGTGCAAAACTAGAAGGCAAGCAATATACTTATGGCAATTTAAATAGAGAAGTATAAGAAAATGTCAGGTTTGGGGACAGGTCTGTTTGAGACAACTTTGTCACCTTTTGGGACAGGTCTCTATTATTTTATCTCTATA
Source organism: uncultured Clostridia bacterium (assembly GCA_944393165.1). The sequence continues at coordinate 1,258 of CALXZF010000139.1, read as the reverse complement.
ATTTATTATAAGACCTGTCCCCAAGTATGACAGTTTTGTCCCATTTAGACCTGTCCCCAAAATAGACACTTGACAAACACTGCACATATTGATATATTATGCTTGAACAAATAGAAGGAGTAATATTGAAAGCATGTTGTTATACCCAAAGGAATATTTTAATAGTGTAAAAGATATAAGCATAAATTTTTTGAAAGAGAATAATATAAAAGGACTAATATTAGATGTCGATAACACACTAATTAGCTTAGACAGAGTAATGCCTAACGGTGTTTTAGAATGGGCTAAAGAAATAAAAAATAATGGAATAAAAATATGTATTCTTTCTAATAGTAATAAAATAAAAAAAGTTGAAACAGTTGCAAAAATGATAGAAGTACCATATATCTTTTTTGGAAAAAAACCACTAAAGTCAGGTTTTTTGCGTGCTAGAGATATATTAAAGTTAAATGAAGAAAACATTGCAGTAGTAGGAGACCAGATTTTTACAGATATAATTGGCGCAAATAGGTGCAATATGTTTTCTATTTTAGTTAAACCAATAGAAGAAAAAGATTACTTAATAACTAAAATAAAAAGGCCAATTGAAAAATTTATTATAAAAAGATATGAGAAAAATAAAAGAAAAAAAGAATTAAAGTAAAAGAACTAAAAGAAATAGGGAGTAGAAAATGTAATACTATTCTCAATAAACTAGGAGGAAAAAATGTATATTAACGATTTGCATATATTAACTTACGTAGTAGTAGGAATAATTGGATTGTTTGTTGGACAATTTATAGATTGGTGTAACTTAAGATTGCCAGAATACAAAAAAGTATTTTCAAGAGATTTTTATAAAGAGTATCTAAAAAATACTAAACCAAAGTATTTACTGATGGTAATTGTAGTAATAGCATATATTGCGTTACTATATTTTAAAGGATTAACTATAGATACTATAAAATTTATGCTTTTAATACCAATGCTTATAATAGCATTTATGATAGATTACAAATTACAAATTATACCAAACAGACTAACACTTACAATATTTGAGGTTGGACTTATTTTTACATTTGCAGAAACACTACTAAACATAAATTTTGGAATAAACATATTTGTAAACAATATACTAGGAATGCTAGTTGGCGGAGGAATATTCTTACTTATAACACTTATTGGAGGAATTATTGCAGGAAAAGAAGCAATGGGCTTTGGAGATGTAAAACTTATGGGCGCATTAGGTCTTTTCTTTGGCTGGCTTAACATGATACTT
>CALXZF010000138.1 GCA_944393165.1 uncultured Clostridia bacterium | reverse complement strand
TGCTAATAATTTTTTTGTTGCTGGCTTCTTTTATGTCATCTATTAATATTTTGTCTTTAATGGCATTATAGCTTTCTTCTGGATAGTTTACTAATATATATATAACCATTTTTTCTCTTTTTATTATAGCTTCATCAATTTTTTCTTGCATTTCTTGTTTTATATAGCTTTTAATTGGAGCTCTTTCTAATACTTTTTTATCACTTGATTTTGTATACATTAGCTTATTAACTTCTCCATAAATTGCTTCTTTTGAAATTCCATATTCTTTGGCGATTTTATCTATATATACTTCTTTCTCCATGTTGTTGTCTATTTTAGAAAGAATTTTTGCTACTTCATTTAGGAATTTAATTTTATCATTTACATTTTCCAAGTTTAAGTTTTGTTTTAATATTTTAACTTTAAATTCTACTAATGATATTGCAGAATCTACACATTTTTGAAATCTCTCTGGTCCATATTTTACAACAAATTCATCTGGGTCTTTTGCTCCATAAATTTGAAGCACACGAATATCACACCCCATATTTTGAAGTATTTCAAGTCCTCTTAATGTTGCAGCTTGTCCAGCTCCGTCCGCATCATATCCTATAATTATTTGCTCACTATTTTTTCTTAAGAGCCTTCCTTGTTGCTCTGTTAGCGCTGTTCCAAGTGATGCAACAACATTTGTTATACCTCTTTGGTATAGGGAAATAGCATCCATATATCCTTCTACAATAATTAATTTTTTAGTATCTCCTTTTTTGGCAATATTTAATCCAAACAAATTTCTTCCTTTGCTGTACACTATGTTCTCTGGAGAATTTATATATTTAGGTTTACTGTCATCAAGAACTCTTCCACCAAAAGCAATGAATCTGCCTGTTGTATCTTGAATTGGAATCATTAATCTACGCCTAAATCTATCAATAAACATTCCGTTATCAGCTCTGTTTACAAGGCTAGAAGCCAATATTTCTTCATTTGTAAATCCTTTTTGTCTTAAGAGCTTAAATAATTCATCAAAATTGCCAGAATATCCAATCAAAAATGATTTTAAAGTTCTATTATCTAACTTTCTCTTCTTTATGTATTCTTGAGCTTCTTTTGATGAAGGTTTATACAAATTTTCGTGATAGAATTTAGCAGCTATTTCATTAATTTCATATACTTTTGCTTTTAACTGAGCCCTTTTATTATCCTGATAAGAATTATCTAGAGTTGGAAGTTTTATATTTGCTCTATTGGCTAATAACTCTATGGTTTCCCTAAAATCAATATTTTCTATTTTGCTAACAAAATGAATAACATTTCCACCTACTCCGCATCCAAAACAATGAAAAATTTGTTTATCTGGAGATACAGAAAAAGAAGGTGACTTTTCTTTATGGAATGGACATAGACCAAAAAAGTTTCTTCCGCTTCTTTTTAATATTACATATTGTGATATTACATCTACTATATCATTACTATTTCTAATTTCTTCAATTAACTCTTCACTATATCTTACCAATTTATTCTAACCTTTCTATCATATATTTATTCTATTCGACATAAAGTGTTCAAATCCTTCTATGTATTTACATTTTTTACCTTTAAGTAAATAGGTTTATTTACACGACAAAGTCGTATCTTGTAGATACGACCTCTCTTTTGTAAAATATTTTTTGATTAATTTTTTTACTTTATAAATTATCACTTGTTCCTGTTCCGTTGAAAGGAATAAATTTGCTGACAATATCTTGATTAATGTCGATTTTTTCTTGTGGTAATTTGTATTCATCAAATGATATGTTAATTTTATTTTCTACTAATTTTTCCACCTCTTCTTGTGATGCATGTTCTGCTAATACAAGTTCACTAACTAATATTTGTTTTGCATTATTAAGCATTTTCTTTTCTCCTGTAGATAGTCCTTTTTCTTTTTGTTTAAAGCTTAGGTTTCTAACTACATCTGCCACTTCATATATATTTCCGCTTTTCATTTTGTCCATGTTGTCTCTATATCTTTTATTCCAGTTTTGAGACATCTCTGTTTCGTTTTCTCCTAAAACAGCCATTACTTTAGCTGCCTCTTCTTTGCCTATTATATTTCTAACACCAACTTCTTCTGCTTTGTCAGTTGGTACCATTACCTTCACTTCTCCTGGCATTTTAATTATATAATAATTGTGTTTTTCTCCTAATATGTTTTTCTCCTCGATTGCATCTATTGTTCCTGCACCGTGCATTGGGTAAACTATTTTGTCTCCTATGTTAAACATATAGGTCCTCCTTTCTAAAGTAAATTTTCAATATACGAAGTTAAAGAAGGGGTTTGTTTCTCTTTTTCAACTACATTCCAATTATATCACAAAAACTGGTAAAAGTCAAAGCTTTTACCAGTAGTTTTTATGTATATTTTGGCTGTAGTTCCTCAGTTTGTAAGAAGAAAAAATTTTTTAATTTTTTCTACGCGCTGTAAGCCTGTAGCTTTCATATTATGTTTACTATTCCGTGTAATTCTTGCCTTTCTTGAGGTTCAAAAATTAGTTCATTTTCTTTTCCAAATATTTACTTACTTGTTGAACCAAAGCCACCTTTTCTTTCTCCTTCTGCATTATCATCATCTGTAACTAAATATTTTTGGAATATCCCTTGACCTATTGCCTCTCCTTTTTTAATAGTAACATCTTCGTCTTTGATATTATAGAATGCAAACATAATATGTCCGTCATTATCTACATTTCCATAATAATCTTTATCTATAACACCAACACTGTTTGAAAGCACCAATCCTTTTTTCTTTGGATTTGAGCTTCTATTATATAGCATTAGAACTTCATCATCTTCCATATATGCTTTTAGTCCAGTACTTATAAGTGTTGGATTCATTCCTTTCTTAAAGCTTGGCACTGTAACATCTTCTGCTGCTTCTATATCATATCCTGCTGAGAATTTTGTTTTTCTTACAGGTAAGTTTATTCCTTTATCCTCCCAGCCTTTTGCTATTTCAAATCCTCTTTTTCTTTCCATTTTATTGCTCCTTTCGTTTTTTCTTATTGTACTATATCTGTTTTGGTAAATCAATATGAAATTTAAAAAGCAAGAAAATGTCACATATCAAAGTGTTAGAAAGCGAGAGCCGGACGGAAGCCGATGCTGCTGTACGCAGTGCCATGAGTGAAATTAGTGAGAAGCACGCCAGCACTAGAACCATAGTCGAAAGTTCCGCCACGAGTCACGAAGGGACGATAAGCATGTCCGATTAATACATAGTCATTATCCCATGCTCTACCATATCCTGCTCCTGTACTTACTGAGGTATCTTTAACTTCTGTAAACCAATTCCAGTTACCATTAGTTGAGCCATATGGTGCATAATAAGAAAATGTATTTGTAGTAGGACTTGCCATTTCTCTTACTCCTATTCCTTTTGGTAAGTTGTCAAAGTTTGCCTTTGTTAGTCTATATCTTGCTTGGTTATATTCGATACCTCTTTTATTCCAGTCCCATAACTCACTTTGTGTTAAAGTTTCTTCTCCTACTCTAATTGCATTATTTGCTTCTTCATCACTTACTGTATATGCTTCCCACAAACTTGAATACTCTGATTTTAATTTTCCATTCTCAAAATATGTTACATCAGAACTTGAACTTTTTCCATAAGTAGTTAAATATTCATTTCCATTATCTAGATATGCTGCAACTCTCTCCCATGAGCCACCAGCCATATCATATATTCCATATACATTTCCTGTTGTACTTGCTAAAACTCCTAATTCCGTGTTATATCCATATGTTTCTTCTGTGAAATTACTATACATTCTTTCATCATTTTCTCCTCTTGGGCCTGCTCCTGTATATAAATTATAATAATATCCGTTTGTACTATTGCCAGCTCCATTTGTCATTGGCACTGCTCCATAATCACTATAACACAAATATGCTACTGCTCCCCATTCGCTGTTTTTCATTAGATGACTATTTACATCTTCTGACCAACCATATGCGCTAGTATTTGTGCTCATTTGCATGCTTCTATATTCAGACTCTCCAACATTAATATTTCTCCAACTTACTTTGCTTGGTAGGATTTTTACATATGTTGATGAATCTGGCTGAACTGAAGTGTATGTTGCATCATTATCACTATTTCCAACAGCTTCTCCTGAGCTATTTGTTCCGCTTGCCTCAAACTTTGCAATCCATATTCCTGTTAATTCTTTTCCTCCTTGCGAAAATACTGGATGAACTATTGCTGGAGTAGTATCTCCGGGTTGTAGCTGACTCTCGTCATAATCAGTTGCATAGTCCACTCCGTCTGAACCTGTATTTGTAGTTCCTTTTAAGAATGTTACATCAATATGTCCATTTGTTACATTTCCTTCTTTGTATCCTCTATCTATACTATATGCATATCTTGGAATCCATACAAAGAATGTTGTTATTTTGTCCATTTGAATTTCTGTTCCAACTTCTGCATCTCTTAGGCTACTATCTTCATCGCTTACTGTTACGATATTGGCCCATTGTTTTTTAGCATAATCATACCATTGGTTACCTTGATTACTTTCATCCGCTTTTCTCCATACTTGGCTATCTGTATCGTAGTATACTGGTATCATTCCTTCTCTTAATTTTGGTATATTTACTCCGTTTAGCTCACTATATCCACTTTCTGATGCAAGTACATAATCCATTTGTTCTTCTAAATCACTAAGTGCATTAGCCTCTGCTTTTGATGATTCTTCCGCTAGCTCTTTTGCTTGCTCTGCTCTTCTGATTAATCCATTATCCCCAAATATAAAATTAATGGCTACGGTTGACAAAATTATTAACACTATTATTGTGATTACAAGTGCGACTAATGTTATACCTCTGCTATTTGAATCATTTTGTAATATTTTTCTTTCTCCCATGTGTTTTTCCTTTCCTGATAATTTTCTTCTACTTCTTTTGTTCCTCAGCATAAATCTTCCTCCCTTTATTCTATTTTGTTTTTCAATTTTAATTTTTTGTGCCTTTGGCTTTTTATAATCTCTCTGATACTTTGTATATACTCATAATTCTATTATTAGTATTTACTCATTTTGTTTTTTTATTCATATTAGTCGACTCACTTTCTAGCTATTATCATTTTATACTTTCGGCATGCTTTTATCAATACTTTTAGTTGTATTTTTTTATTTGTAAAACTGTTGTAACATTCTTGTAATGTTTATGTAATATTTATTTAACTTTTTTAATTAGCTGAATTATTTTTACCTTTTTAAAACTACAAAAAGGACAGGCTATCATGTAGTAAATTTTTTTAAGTATCTACTACATTCCAGTCTATCCTTTAGTTTATCCATTATATTTGTTTGTGATTTATCTGAACATACATTACTAAAAGCAATATATTCTATTATTATATTGCTGACATTTTTATCTATTTTTTTGTCATTCGTATTTTCACTTTCATTGTCATTTTGAGCACATTTATCAAAGCCTAATTGGCTTAAGTTTAGGCTCTCTCTCTCTCTCTCTCTCTTAGAGTCTCAACGGTTTTAAAGTTTTTCGTTTCTTTTGTTACCATAATATTGTTTCTCCTTATTTGCTTTAGTTTTTGTTTTGCTTTACTTCTAGATTTTACACTAACTCATTCTTCTTTTCAATAGTTTTTATTTATTTTTCTACAAATTGTGTCAAACTATAGCTTGCTGAATAGTATATATAAAGAGGTGACTTTATGAAAACTATTCCCTTAACAGAGCTAAAATTAAACCAAACCGGTTTTATAAAAGAAATCAATTGTAATTCTAGTATAAAAAGAAGACTCCTAGATTTAGGCTTGGTCTCAAATACCAAAATTGTCCCTGTTTTAATAAGTGTTACTGGCGACCCTGTTGCCTATGAAGTTAGAAATATTATTTTAGCTATTCGTAAGCGAGATGCTGATAAAATCATGGTGTTTGCCAATTAATTTGAAATAGAGTATAATATATATGGTTATGGATTTTCCTAAAATCCAAATTTTATTTTAAGAGGGTTATATTTTGGAAAAATATATTGATATGACAAGTGACGAAGATTATTCTAAATTAAAAACTGCAGGAGATATAATTAAAGCTGGTGGGCTTGTATTGTTTCCTACAGAAACCGTATATGGACTTGGTGCAAACGGCTTAGATGAAGAGGCTGTAAGAAAAATATATAATGCTAAAGGAAGAGATTTTAAAAATCCAATCAATTTATTGGTAAGTAGTATGAGCATGATAGAAAGTGTTGCTAAAGATATATCTCCTTTGGAATATGCACTTATGGAAGCTTTTTTTCCTGGTCCATTTACAATTATATTAAACAAAAAAGAAATTGTTCCAGATATTGTAACTGCAGGTAGAGATAGTGTTGGAGTTAGAATGCCAAGTGGAATTATTGCAAAAAAATTAGTTGAATTTGCTGGAGTTCCTATCGCTGCTCCAAGTGCTAATATTTCTGGTAAACTCAGTGGGACAAGCTTTCAAGATATATATAATGATTTTAAAGATAAGGTAGGTTATGCTATTGACGGTGGTAATAGCGAACTTGGTATTGAATCTACTATTGTAAAAGTTCAAAACGATACCATTCATATTTTAAGGCCTGGAAGCGTTACTGAAAAACAGTTACTATCAATATGTCCTAATATTATAAAAGATTATGAAGATGAAAATTCAAAAAATGTAAATCACGCAAAACATTACACTCCTGATAATAAATGTATTTTAGTGTACAGCGAAGATAATAATAAAATGATAAGCAAAATTAATGAACTAGCTTCTTCTTATGAAAATCCTATTATTTTGGCTTGCAAAGAAAATATAAATAAATATAATCATTGTGTAATTGATATTGGTGCAAAAGACAATTTGAATGAAATAGCCAAAAACATTTTTACTCTTATTAGAAAAGCTGATAAGCAAAGTCCAGATGTTATTATTATTGAAGGAGTAGCACAAGAAGGCATTGGAATTGCTATTATGAATAGATTAATTAAAGCTTGTGGGAATAATTATGTACAAGTGGAGTAGTATATAGAAAAGAAAGTAAAACTACTATAATGTGTTTTACTTTCTTTTATTTGTGTTTAATATTTTATCATATATTTCTGGGTAAGTAACATTCTTTGGAATTTCGTCAAACAATCCCACTTCTTCTATTTCAAAATCAGGCAATTTATCTATTTTAGTAACTTGCCCTTCAAACATAATTGCAAATATTATTTTTCCATTTAACTCAAATGAATACTTGAAAACAGGTATTATGCTAAATTCCAATGCTCCGGTTTCTTCGTATAATTCTCTTTTTGCTGCTTTTTCTGGTGTTTCATCTTTTTCTATATGTCCACCAGGTATTTCCCATGTATCTCTTCCCTTATGTTTGCACATAATAATTTTGTCATTATATTTTGCATAGATTACTACTATACTTGGTTTATTTGTGTTGTTTAATTCATAAAAATTTATTTTCATTTTTCTCTCCATTCGTTTTTGAAAAGTATATCATTTATTGAAAGTTATTTCAATAAACTCAAAAATCGCATTGACATTTGCAAACATTTGTTTTATAATATATTTAGAGTTGGAATTATACACTAATATTATATCGGATTATAAAAAATATAAAAAATTACACAAATTCGAATTTATATGATAGAATATAAGAGAGAAAGGTTATAAACATGTTAGATGAATTAGAAAACTTAATAGATTTTATTCAGGCTGAATATATACAGTTTAATCAAAAATGGCAAAATAATATTTATTATACTAAAATCGACTTGAAGAGCAATTTAGTAACTGATTTAACAGAAAATAAAGAAATCTTAAATACCGTATTTCGTTATAGAGAATTTATAAACGAAAATAACATTCAACTACTTATGGATTTTAAGCAATTTAATACTGAAAATGCCAAGGTCAACATTAGAACAAAGGCAAAAAACTCTATAGAATATAAAATAAAAAATTATATAGAAAATCATGAAAATGGTAAAGTTCCTATTAATAAGTGTTTAAATGATTTATTTGGGATAAGAATAATTTGTGCTGAAAAAATAGATAATGAACTGATTCAGGAACTAGTCAAATCAAAATTTCATAATTTAAAATGCATAGATTCATCTAAGAAAGACTACAAAGCCACTCATATATATTTTAGGCAAGGTAAATTTAGCTTCCAATGGGAATTACAAATTTGGAATAGAGAAGATGAAATAAATAATCTTAATTCACATGAAAAATACAAACAAGATTATATTAAGTGGGAGAAAGAAAATAAAGGAGGTAATAAATAGTGGTTACACATTTTATATTTTTAAGTAGTTCATATTCTTTAGGTACAAGAATTGCTATTGATTATATAGTAACAGATGATAGTGTTCAGGAAAAAATCAAAAAAGATTTGGATAAAATTCTTAAAGAGTGCGGAAAAGATGTATCTGTTTCAACACATATGATACAAGCAGATGATATTACTTGGAGATCAGTATGTGTAGCAGACCATTTCTTCAAGGATGTTAAAGTAATTGATTCCATAGATAGATTTATAAGGTTAATTAAGAAGGATAGAAAATTAGAAGGCATAGATATTGCAAAGTATATTCTATCAAAAATCTCATGTACTCAATTAAAGTTACAAAAGTTGGTATATTTATGTTTTGCAGACTATTTATGTGATACTGGCAAAGAATTATTTACAGACAAAATATTTGCATTTAAGTATGGTCCTGTAGTAGATACTGTTTACAAAAGATATAAAGAATATGGATATAAACCTATCGATGAAGAACAAACAAATATTGATAGCCAAAATATATCTGAGATGCCGGCTAAAAGTAGAATTTTATTTGCTGAAGACGGCACCGAAAAAATGATTAGTATAGACAAAACTTTACAAAAATATGGAGATTTGTCAGCTTCTGATTTAGTTGATTTAACTCACAGAGAAAATTCTCCATGGTCTAAGAGTGGCAAAAGTATTGGTAAATTATACTGTACAATGAAATTAGACACAATAAGGAAATATCATAAATTCGAAGAAATTTAAAACCAATAAGAAGAATGTGTTTTACCACATTCTTCTTATTGGTTTCACTCACACAATCAAATTGTACACTCCCGTAGTTATAAAGCAAATAATTATGCCGCATATTGTTGGAAGTGCAAATGCTAAAGCAGTCCATTTGAGACTTCCAGTTTCTTTTTTTATTGTCATTAGTGTTGTAGTACATGGAAAATGCAATAATGTAAATATCATTACATTAATAGCTGTTAAAATAGTCCAGCCATTTTGTATTAAAGTTTGCCCAATTGTCATTGTGTTTTCTATGTCTACCAATGTTCCTCTTCCCATATAGCACATTAGTATTATCGGTAAAACTATTTCATTTGCTGGAATTCCTAGTATAAAAGCTGTTAATATATATCCGTCCATCCCCATTAATCGCGCAAAAGGGTCAAAGAAATTTGCAATATGTGTTAAAATGCTTAAATCTCCAATGTTTATATTTGCAAATAGCCAAATTACCAGTCCTGCTGGTGCTGCGACTAAAATGGCTCTTCCAAGTACAAATAGAGTCCTGTCAAATATTGACCTAACAATAATTTGCCCGATTTGTGGTTTTCTATATGGTGGTAGTTCTAATACAAATGATGAGTTTTCTCCTTTTAATATTGTTATAGATAGTATTTTTGATATAAGTAGTGTCATAAATATTCCTAGTAATACTACAAACAAGACGGAAATTGTTGCTATGATTGAAGAGTTATTTCCTATTGCCAATCCGCCAATAAAAATGCTTGCAACTGTTATCAAAAATGGAAATCTACCATTACATGGAACAAATGCATTTGTGAGAATTGAAATAAGTTTTTCTCTTGGTGAATCTATTATCCTACATCCTGTTACTCCTGCACTGTTACATCCAAATCCCATACACATTGTAAGTGCTTGCTTGCCTGAGCTCCCTGCTTTTCTAAAAAATTTATCTCAGTTGAATGCAATTCGTGGTAAGTACCCTAAATCTTCTAACAAAGTAAATATTGGAAAGAAAATTGCCATAGGTGGTAACATTACTGCAATAATCCAAGTTAATGTTCTATATACACCGTCAATTAGTACACTTTTTAGCCATTCAGGAGCTGAAAACATATCAAATGCGTATACTATTTTATCTTGTAACCAGCTAAAAAACTGTGACAACCATGATGACGGATAGTTTGCTCCTACAATTGTTATCCAAAATATTATTCCTAAGAAGCATATCATTATTGGTATTCCAAATACTTTTGATGTAAGGATTTTGTCGATTTTCTTGTCTCGTAAATTATATTCTTCTTTTTCAATTTTTACTGAATCTTTATACACATTTTCTGCACAAAATATTATACTTGAAATCATGTTACTTTTAATTTGTTCTTCTTGTATGCCACCAAATTCTAAAATATTAATTGCTTTTTCTTTTGCTGCTTTTATTCTTTCATTCTCAATTATTTCTATACTAAATTTTTCTTCTATTTTAGCTAATATTTTTTTATCTCCGTCAAGTACTTTTAAAGCAATCCACCTTGGCATTTTTTTATTTTGTGGCAATAATTCTTTTACTTCATTTTCAATATCTACTAGTGCCTCTTCCATTGCT
>CALXZF010000137.1 GCA_944393165.1 uncultured Clostridia bacterium | reverse complement strand
ATAATATGTGAGTTTTGTTTTATATTATTTCTTCTTGCTTACATTAGCATATTTCTTTAATTTTTGATATATCAAATAATTTATTGTACCAGCAGGGAAGTTACCATTTTCGTCTCTGCTTCCAGCTGGAACTCCAGTAAGAAGTTCAATGCCCTCATCAATAGTTGTAATTGCATATATATGGAATTTGCTCTCTTTAACAGCTTGTACAACTTCATCAGAAAGATTTAAGTTCCTAATATTTTGTTTTGGTATTATTACACTATGTGAGCCATCTAATCCTCTCATTTTGCATACTTGGAAAAATCCCTCTATTTTATCGTTTACTCCGCCTATTGGCTGAATTTGACCTTTTTGATTTACAGAACCTGTAACAGCAAAGGCTTGATTTATAGGAATTTCAGACAAACTAGAAAGCAATGCATATAACTCTGTACTTGATGCACTATCACCATCTACGCCACTGTATAACTGCTCAAAGCAGATACTTGCAGTAAGAGAAAGAGGCATATCTTGTGCAAACATTTCACCTAAATATCCACTTAAAATAAGTATACCTTTAGAATGTGATGAACCAGAAAGTTCAACTTCTCTTTCTATATTTATAATGCCATTTTTACCAGTATATGTGTTAGCAGTTATTTTTACAGGTTTACCAAATGTGTAATCACCAACATTCATAATAGTAAGGCCATTTATTTGTCCAACATTGCTACCAGATGTACTAATAAGCAAAGTATCGTCCTTAATCATTTCCATATATCGTTCATCATATTTTTTTACTCTGTCTACTTTTTCGGTTAAAGCTTTAGTTATATATTCTTCAGTTATAATTTTAGATTTACCAAGTTTTGCCCAAGTTGCAGCTTCGCCAACAATTACAGATAAATCAGTAAAACGTGTTGCAAGCTTTTCTTGATTATCTGCAAGCTTTGAAGCATATTCAATAACCTTTGCCATAGCTTTATTATCTAAAGGAGGAAGTTCCTCGTGGTCACAATAACCCTTTACAAATCTCGAAAGTTTAATCATATTGTCTCTGTTTAAAGGAGCTTCGTCTGCAAACTCTACTTTAATTTTAAACAATTTTCTAAAATCTGGATCCATTGCAAGCAAAGTCTGATAAATATTCTCGTCACCAATTAAAATAACCTTTAAATCTAGTGGAATTGGCTCAGGCTTTAACGAAATCATAACCATAGAAGAACGTGGGTCGGCAGCATTTTCTATACCTAGAGTTTTGCTTCTTAAAACTTTCTTTAAAGCATCATAGCATAAACTATTTGTTAGTAAGTCATTTGCTTGGAATACTAAATATCCACCATTAGCAATATGAAGTAGACCTGGTTTAAGCATTGTAAAATCAGTTTTCAATGTTCCATAATAGTTTTCATACTCAAGCTTACCAAAAATATTATGGTAAGAATAGTTAGTATCTGCAACAAAAGGTGCACCCTCTAAATTGCTATTATCGATAAATAAGTTAACTCTGTAATTTAACCAAGGCTTGTACACTTCTGGGTGAGCAGCTTGAGGTCCTTGCAATTTGCCCTCTATAGCTTTTTCATCAGCAGTAAATAGATTTATGTTCTTTAATATATCTTTTTTAATAGATTTTAGAAAATTATTTATCTTTTTATTTCTTTTATACTTGCTTTTAATTAAATTTATATGTCCGTTTATTGTAAGTAGTGCAACATTAGATTGCCATTCTTCAATACGTTTATCAGATTCTCTCTCAATAGACTTAATTTCACTAATTGCAGTCATAATGTGCTGTTGAACAATAGAAGACTTTTCTTCGAAATCTTTCTTTACTGCATCATCTAGCTTATTAAACTCATCCTCTGCATTAGTTTTACCATTTAAAATAGGCATCATATAAATACCATTTTGAGAAGACTTAACAGTAAAACCATATTCAGCAGAAGTTTGATTTAACTTTTCAAGTAATAAAGTACGCTTAGTTTCATACTCTTGCTTAATTAAATTCTTCTCTTTTTCAAAATCTTCGTTATTAAAAGTGTTCTTAATATCTACCTTAATCTCGTTTATAAAAGCATCCATTGTGGCCTTAAATTCCTTACCTTGCCCAGCAGGAAGAGAAATAGCAACAGGTTCATTTGGATTAGCAAAATTATAAACATAGCACCAATCATTTGGAACCTTTTTCTTTTTAGAAATTGTGCTTAAATAATTCTTTACATATGCAGTTTTTCCAACTCCATAAGGACCCTCTACATAAACATTATATCCATTTATATCAACATTAAGGCCAAACTCTAGTGCTTTAATGCCACGTTCTTGACCAATGCCTGTACTAATTGGCTCTAACTCATCAGTCGTATTAAAATTCAATAATTTAGGATCACAAGTAACTTTTAATTCTTTGTATCCAAGTTCATTCTTTCTTTTCATTAGTAAATCCGCCTTAAAAATTTTGGCACTTTTGTACCTGGCACCGAAGTGCCATTTGGCACTTTTGGGGACAGGTTAAAGTGACATTATAATTGCATCATCTGTATTATTATAGTACTTTTTTCTTAAACCTATTCGCTTAAAGTTAAATTTTTCATATAATTTTATGGCTGGAATGTTTTTGTCATTTACTTCCAGTGTAATATT
>CALXZF010000136.1 GCA_944393165.1 uncultured Clostridia bacterium | reverse complement strand
GAAAAAACGAATTATAGTAAGTCAAGAAATAGAGGATAAAATTGTAAATCATTTGGTTGCAAGATACATTTTATACCCGGCGATTTTACCCTGTTTATTAGATGTCAATGTGGCTAGCAGAAAGGGTCTAGGAAACAGCAAAGGAATAAAATTAGCAATAGAATACAGACAGAAATGTAAGATAAAGTATCGGAGAGTATTATATTTTAAAGTGTGATATTTCCTTTCCAATATTCACTACAGGCAATTTTTTCAATTGGTTTTCCACTTTTCTTATCTTTTGTGTGTACTACTGGTACAAATACTAGATGCATGTGGGGAGTGGACTCGTCCATATGTACCTTTGCAGAAAGTATATATTTTTCTCCCAAGTTTTTGTAGTTTGCTACAAAGTTATATGCTGTTTGAAAGTATCTTTTTGTTTCTTCGTCTCCAATTTTTTGGAAGAATTCTTTATCAGAGGTAATTATTAATTCACATACTACATTTGTGGTATTATTCTTCTCTTGCACGATGGAGATTACATTTTTTTCGCTTTGCGAAAAAAAAGCAATCTCTGCATCGTGTGCCACAAATATTCGCCTTACGGCTTCATATTTGTGTAATCACTTTTGTAAGCTTTCGCTCACAAAAGTGATTGGTTTAGCATAGTTTAAGTTTTGTGCTAATTAATTTATGGTAATTTTTATTCATTTTGAATAATTTTTTCTGTTTATTTTTAATTTTTTATAATTTTTGCTATTTGTACATTATTTAAATTAATAATCACAGAGAAGTAATATATTTTTGATTTTTATTCCTTGGCTGTTCTGGAATTGTCATTTTTAATTTACCTTCAGATAAAAGAGGATTGATATATCTTTCTCTAAAACTTCTAATATTCTTATATCCAAACTTTTCAACAATTTCTTTTATAGTTTTTGGCTCTATGCAATATTCTAATATTAATCGTTCTGCAACTTTTCTTGTGCGTTTTTTACTTATTTCTTGTGCGTTTTCTTGTGCGTTTTCTTGTGCGTTCTTATTCTGCTCTAATTCTGCCGGATACAATTCCGGATATTCTCCATTATAAAAAGTAACAACAAAATCTTCTCTTTCATTTGTGAAAATAGGCTCTGGCAAATTTGCTTCTTTCATTTTCTTCTGCATAGTAAATATTCCTGTATGTCTATTTTCAATAATTCCGCCGAGGGTTTCTAACAACTTTACAATCGTCTCATTTCTAACTTCCATTGCTTTTCTAGTTTCCAACAATTCAATTGTGTTAGAGCCATATAGATTTCCGACATTTCTAAATTCTATTCTATCTTTATATACTGTTACGATACTATATACTCCAGTTTTAAACTGACTATAATCTCTGTGAATTAACATATTTGAAATTGCTTCACGAAGTGCATCTTTAGGATATTGTGTTATATCTGTTCTAAGACCGGTTTCATCAATTATAACTTTGACTTTCATATTCCTATTAAGGAAAGCCATAGTTTCTTCGTACATTTCGCTTATATTGCCTTCAATTCTTTTATTGTCATCAAATCGCTGTCCTTCATCTCCCAAATCAGCAATTTCAAAACCAGGTATTGCTATTGCGGCTACAAACCACTGCGGAAAGAATTTTTGAGGATAAGTGCCAAAAACCATTATTCCTGCCACTGTTGGAAAAACTTTATCTTCTACTTCTGTTAAAGCACCATATTGAAGCAAAATTTCCTCATCACTAAACTCTGCAAATTTAGGCTTGTCTGCTTTGGCATTTGTAATAAATTTGTTTAACAGTTTTTCATCGAAATCCTTTATACTTGCTCTTAATACTGGTCTTAAATCATCTCTAACATTATCTCTATATGATATGCACTTATATATTTCATATTCAGACATGTTGTCATCTCTATCGCCAACTCTAATATATGAGCCATTATGCAAGCCTTTTGGCTTATAATAACAAGGTTTGCTTCTTTGATTTAGTGCATCAATTCTAACTGCTACAATTTTTTTACCATCTATGTCTAATACATTTATTTCTGGTCGTATAACTGGCTCAAATTCCGTACTACATAAATTAGTAATATGTTTTTGCAAATCATTTGTATCATAAACTCCTGCAGGAATGAAAACTGTTTTAATTTTTTCTTTTCTTTCCTCAACTCCAAATAGTATAACTCCACCAATTGTATTTGCAAAACTTGATATAGTGTCATAATATTTTTCTGGTTTCCCTTTATTAGCTGCTTTAGTTTCAATACAAATGGTTTCTGTTTGTTTTTCGTTTAATTCTTGAATGATTTTTAAAATATCTTTTTTGTTCATTTGCAAATAACTCCTCTTTAATTATTTTTATTATAATATCATATTTTATACATTTCTTCCATAGCAATTATAGAAATTTTAAATGAATTCAAAGAATTTTATACTTTTAGATTTGTAACATTTGATTTATGGTATTTTTTTATAATTTTTATTAATTTATTTTCATTTTTTTTACTTAAACAGTTACCTAAACAAATCACTATATTTTCCTGAAATATAGGCAATGTACAACTCTCTCGCTCCAAGAATAGCAAGCATTACAAGGCTTGCTTATTTTTATTGCTCCGGAAATTTCGCTAGAAATTTCCGGAGCAACAAGGTTAAGTTTCCTTAGGTCGTGCGTATTTGCGAAGCAAAACGCACATATGGCGAAGCCACTTTTCTTATGCTCATGCAAAAAAGTGCCGAATGTAAAAAAATAGTTATTAGAAAAGAAAAAAGAAGCGGTTATATTTTCCGCTTCTTATACTGATTTTGTATGTAAAAAATTATCCA
>CALXZF010000135.1 GCA_944393165.1 uncultured Clostridia bacterium | reverse complement strand
TTGACTAAAACCCAATAATTTCATTATATAAATCAATTGCAAATTTATCTGTCATTCCTGCAATATAAAGCACAATAGCTAAATAATAATCTTTAGGATTTTCAATACTAAATAACACTTTGTTTTTGAGATTTTTTCTATCAGCAGTGTCAGAAAAATTATTAAACCAGTCTGTAAAACCATTAATTAAATTAGGATATAATCGTTTTAAACTACGCAATTTTTTAAAAGTATTTATATCATCATAAGCACTTTTTAAAGTGTGATAAATTCTATTAATAACAATTGCAAAATACTCATCAGAAGGCTTAAGAACATCGGACAAATATATGTATTCGTAATTAAACTTCTTAATCTTATTCATTAAATCTAAAGCTCCATCAGAAAAACACAATCCTTTTTCAGGAGAAGAATTACTGCAGATATCATAAATTAAAGTATTAATAATAACAGTATTGTTAATAGTTCCACTTGTGTAACCAAGCAAATCATGTAACTTGTCCAAATGTTCATCTAAAATACCTAAGGTTACAGCATCTTCAATGTCTCTACCGATATATGATATCTTATCAGCAATTTTTACAACACATCCTTCCCAAGTGTATGGAGCGAATTGATTTGGATATTTATATTCAGCCAAATCAATAAATTCATCCCTAGGTTTTAATGAATTTTCATCAATTTCTCCACAATGGGAAATAATTCCGTCTCTAACAGCATATGTTAAATCCAAGTTTCTTTTACAACCGTCATCATCTTCTAAGAGTTCAACATTATCTACAAAATACAGTCCATTTTTTTCATGCCAAAAAGATGAACCGATATCTTCTTTACAAATCTTGTCCAAAATCTTTTCACCTTTATGACCAAAAGGGCTGTGTCCTAAATCATGAGCTACTGCAATAGCCTTAGTTAGTTCCTCATTCAAACCAAGGTAATGAGCAATAGTGTAACTAATAGACTCAACATGATTCACATGCTCAATCCTTGTACAGATATGATCATTTTGTGGAGAAAAAAATACTTGTGTCTTATGCTTTAATCTTCTATAAGCATTGCTATGTATTACTCTAGTAAAGTCTCTTTCAAATTCTGAACGAATATCATTATCTCTAGAATATAAAGGAGTAAGTCTAGAAATAGCATTGTTCCATTTTAGGCTATTTTCGTTCATAGAAACAATATTAAAATTATTTTTCATACTAATATCAATCCTTTCAAACCGTATATTTCTAATCTATCATAATGAGTCTATTAAGTCAATTGTTACAATTCACAGCTGTTTTTGAGGCAAAGCAGTGTATATTTTGTATTTTCTGTTTTCGGCCCCCAACATCGTACAAACTGTAAATGCTCAAATTTTTTCGCATAACAGTTTGTAAACTTGTCGGTCCCCACCTTTAGCACTCAAACAGAAATAAAAAATATACACTGCTTTGCCAATTAGTATCAACTGTAAATTGTAATAGCCAATCAAAAAAGCCGAACAAATTTTCGAAAAAGTATTGACAAAATAAAAAATAAGATATAGAATAAAGCAAACAAAAGTTCAGGGAATAAAAAATATAAATAGGAGGCAAAAATCATGAAAAATGTTAAAGAAAGTATATTTAAATCAGTAAAGATATTTGGAGTAAATTATGAATTAAAAGTAATGTACAAAAGAGTAAAAAATCCAAAATTAAATATAAAAGAAAAGCAAATTGAAATCAGCCTTCCAACGAAATATAAAAAATTAAATAATGACATAATAATAGAAATGTTACTAGAAAAAATGTATGACGCAATTGCAAATAAAGAATTAGAAGTTATCATGGAAAAAGTCAGAACAACTTTAAAATTTGCACCAGAAGACTATAAAATCATGAGACTAGATAAAAGAATAGCAAGATGTTTTGCAAATAGGATTATAATAAATCCAGATATAGTAAAATATAGAAAAGAATTAATAGAATATGTAGTTTTCTATGAATTCTGCAGACTAAAAATAAATAAAACTAGTAAAAAATTCTATGATATGCTTAGAAAATATATGCCAAACTATGAAAATTATCAATTTGAATTAGTTGGAATACAATATTAGAAGATGTAGAATATGCATCTTCTACATCACAAAAGAACACAGTATATACTGCTGGATATTATACATATGCTATATTATCTTAAATTAAATAAAGAACAATAATATAGGGAAAATCTTAGTAAATATCGTTTTTTGAAATCAAAATCTAGTATTTAAATATAAGAACAAAATATTCGCTGGCAATTTTGAAATAAAATAATTTATGAAATAAAACGGTATGGCCATACCAAGATTAAAATCAAATTAAAATTGAGTAAATCTCAATAACTATAAATGCATTATAGAACATATAAAATAAAAAAGCAATACTTTTTACAAAATATGTAAAATATGTTAAAAAGATTGTTGCATTTTGTCGAAAAATGTAAATGTGAAAGTAGTACAACAATCTTTTGGCTTTCACTATAGGAAATTATTTATTTAATACATATTTTGAATACTTCTCGGCTGCTATTTCAGGATTATAAGGTCCATTAAAACTCTTTATAGGTGCAAATTCTTTTTCTTGATTTACTCTAAGTAATGCAATATTATCAAAATATGAAAATGCATCAAAAACAAACTGCTCAAATTTATATATATTAGGACTTTCAGGAACTTGCTTCATACCTTCATCATTAACAAAAGCATTTTTTCTAAAAGCTCTATGATATGGTAAAGATATAGATGATATTTTCTTTATAGCTGTTAAATTGAATAAGTGAGCTAACATGTTTGTTTCTCTATATAAAAATTTTCCATTTTCATTTTTTATCATAGAAATTTGCTCAGTAAAATTTTCGCAGTCCACTATTGCAGGTTTAGAGTTTTTTCTGGCAAATATCCAATCAAGTGATGAAGGAGATTTCTTAAATAAAGTTTTTGAGCCTACTAAGCATTTAGAATTAATTGTGTATCCAATAAATATAGGATCTAATGGATTTAATAATACATTATCTATTCCACCAACAAAAAGCCACTCTAATTTTCTGTTTTCCATGTCATTTATTAGATTAGCTTTTAACAAAGCTGAAAATAAGTTACCATTTCCATTAGATGCAAAGTCAACTTCATAGATTTCTGACAAAACGAGTTTGCCATTAATATCAATTATTGGTTTATTACCCTGAGTAAAAAAAACAACATTATTTCTATTATATCCAAAAAAATTATTCTGCTCAAAGAAATTAATAGTATCAAAATAATTACTAGTGCTAGTCATGATATACCACGGAATATTGATATTAAATTTTAAAGCATAACTTTTTATATAATCACACACAATTTCAAATAATGATTTAGGAGGATTAATATCTAAACAAAAAGTTCCCTTAGGCCCAGAAAAACCAAGCCTAGAACCTTGACCTCCTGCCAAGGTAATTACACCTACTTTACCAGAGCGTACTGCATCTAAGCCAATACTTTCATAGTTTTGCAATTCATGTTGAGATAATTGGAATTTGACAGAATATTCTAAAGGTTCAATTTCTTCAGTAGAATTATATACTTCTTTTTTCGATTTCTCATACAAATCCAAAATTTCCTCAAAATCTATTTGCAATATCTGGTTTAACAAACGAGTTTTTTGAGAGTTAGTTAATTCTGTATAGAATTGTATCAAATGTTGCTGATTATACTTATCTAATATTTTTCTTACAACTTGTAAATTATCTTGCATATATGTCCTTTCTATCAATAAAATTTATCTATAATTTGAATAATTAGTAGCACTTCGTAATTCAGCAATAATTTTATTTTTGGTTGGCATGGTCGATTCCTCTAGAAGTTTAACCTCTTCTTCTATATTATATGGAAGTCTCACCAAATTAAAACTGATAGAAGAAAGAGTTTTACATCCATATATTCCTTCTAAAATAATATATGATGAAACCGTAGAAAATTTATTAGTTTTGTCTAAATAGTCTTCATTCAACATTTCAATTGGCATTCCAACACTCCCTGGATTAAATAATGTTTTGTTATGTACTCTAACAATGTTTGGAGTGTGTATATGTCCATAACCAATTATATCTGGAATAGGGTCATCTTTTGATTTACCTATAAATTCAGTATTTTCAAACATTTCCATAGCATTATGTATTTCTGTAGCAGAATAAATTGTATTTTTATTAGAAAACATTGGATTATAAACATAATCCAAACCAAAAGGAGAAGCGTGAAAAAGCCTAATTAAATATCCACTAAAATAAAATTCATATGAAATAGGTAAATTATATATGAATGAAGCTCTTTCTTCACCAATCAATTCCCTTGTCCAGAATTTGCCTTTTGGTATATCAGGTCTAGTTACAGCTTCATCACAATTTCCTTTTAAAATTACATCACATTTCTCACGAAGTAAGTCAACAACTAAATCTGAGTTGCAACCTTTAAAAACACTGTCACCCAGACAAAAAATCTTACTAATTCCTCGTGCTTCAATATCTTTAATTACGGCTCTAAGAGCGGTTATATTGCCATGTACATCAGATATAATTGCGATTTTATCCATAAACTACACCTCCAAAACTGATATTTTGAAACCATTATAATATAAAATAAGCATCTTTTCAATAAAAACAAATAACAGTTGAAAAATATTTGTATATTATATAATATAATAAGGATATTATATAAAGAAAAGGGGAGATTCAAATGTTAAAACACATAGGTAATACTCCAATGATAAAAATATCATATGAGTTAAAAGGAAAAACAAAATATGTATATACAAAACTAGAATCATATAATCCGACTGGAAGTATAAAAGATAGAGTAGCATACTATATAATTACAAAAGCAAAAGAAAGAGGGGAGCTAAAAGAAAATATGCCAATAGTAGAAGCAACTAGCGGAAATACTGGGATTTCATTAGCCGCACTAGGTGCATATTTTAATCATCCTGTATATATTTTTATGCCTGATTGGGCGAGTGTAGAAAGGGTAAAACTTATGAATAATTTTGGGGCGCATGTTACACTCATTTCTAAAGAAGAGGGTGGATTTAAAAAATGCCTAGAAGAAGCAGAAAAATTTGCAAAAGAACATCATGGATTTTTATCCAACCAGTTTTCAAACACAGATAACTTATTAGCTCATTATGAAACAACAGGAGAAGAACTAGCTAGAGAATTACCAGAAAAAGTAGGAGCATTCATATCTGGAGTGGGTACAGGAGGAACTTTGATTGGTGTAGGAAGAAAGTTAAGAAAATATGACAAAACAGAAAAAATTATTGCTCTTGAACCTGACAAAATGCCACTTATTTCTCAAAATAAAATAATAGCAAATCATAAAATTGAAGGAATTGGAGATGATTTTGTTCCTGACTTATTTGACAGAAACCTGATAGATGAAATCATATTAGTAAATGATGATGACGCAATAAATATGTCTAGAATAATAGCAAAAAAATTAGGACTAGGAGTAGGTATCTCATCAGGTGCAAATTTTATTGCAAGCATCGTATATCAAGAAAATAATGAAAAACCAGTGGCTACAGTATTTGCAGATGATAACAAAAAGTATTTGAGCACAAATTTATCTAAAGAAATTGATACAAGCGAAAATTTTATCTCAAACAAAATCAAACTTTTAAATTATGAAGTAATTAATGGGGTTGAATTATAAAATGATAAATAAAAAACATATAACAATTTACATAGCTTATCTAAGCTATAACTAGTAAAAATATTATGTCAAAATAAAAGCTCTAATCATAATATATATCAAATATAATGAAAGGAGCTTTTCAATGTATAAAAAAATTTTGACAATAATTTCTATTCTTATACTATTTTTATTAGTAATTACTGTTCCAGTGTATGCATTATCCCCTTCAAGCAGTGTCATATATAGAGGGATAGATGTAAGCGAATGGCAGGGAGAAATTGATTTTGCAAGAGTGAAAGAAGCAGGAATAGAAATTGTGTATATTAGAGCCGGCCAGGGCTTTAGTTATGAGGATGCAGAGTTTGAAAGAAATTATACAGAGGCTAGAAGAAATGGACTAAAGATTGGCGTTTATCACTATATGACAGCTAGAAGTGTAGAAGATGCTAGGTTGCAAGCTCAATTTTTTGCTTCTCTAATATCTGGAAAGCAAATAGATTGCAGATTGGCAATGGACTTTGAATCTTTTGGAAGTTTGAACAGGTCACAAATAAATGAAATCGCAGTTGCATATATGGATGAACTAAAAAGATTAACAGGCAAAGAAGTTGTAGTGTATAGTAATACATATGATGCTACATATATTTTTAATAGTGAAGTCGCAAGAGAACCATTATGGGTTGCTCAATATGGAGTAAATGAACCACAAGACAATGGCAATTGGGGAAATTGGATTGGGTATCAATACTCATCATCTGGAAGAGTAAATGGAATAAACGGAAATGTGGATTTAGACGAATATACAGAAGATATATTGCTGGAGAGTACTCAAGAAATACCAGAAGTAGAAGATCCAAAATGTAATAAAGAAGATAGAATATTATACAGAGTAAAAAGAGGAGATACATTATCGGAAATAGCATTAGAACATAATACTACAGTTAATCATTTAGTACTTATAAATGACATACAAAACCCTAACTTGATTTTTGTTGGCGAAATACTAACAATATCATGCAACCATAATAATAGTAATGGAACAGGAAATACAAGTGAAGAAAATATAATATTGTATACAATAAAAAGAGGAGACACCTTATCAGAAATAGCATTAGAATATGATACTACAGTAATAAGTTTAGTAGAATTAAACAACATTCAAAATCCAAATTTAATTTATGCAGGAGAAACTCTTAGAATTCAAACAGATAGTGGTACTTCACAAAATTATTATACTGTAAAAAGAGGAGATACATTATCAGAGATAGCTAGAAAATATAATACAACAGTAAATGACTTAGTAGAAAAAAACGACATTATAAATCCAAACCTAATATATCCTGGAGAAAGATTACGAATAAGATAATTAAGATAATATAGAAAAGTGCTACTTTTGCCAAACAAATGTGTAAAAACAATGATAATTGCAAGTATGATTTGGATAAAATTCCCAAAACCTTCAATCCAGTATTGACAAAATACTGTGTTTTAAGTATAATTATATTTGTTCACGAAAAAAAGAACAAAATGAAATCCCACACTGAACACATATATGTGTAATACTGGAAGGAGGGGAATAAAATGTCAGAGGTTAAAGTTAATAATGGAAATATAGAAGATGCCTTAAAAAGGTTTAAAAGACAATGTGCAAGAAATGGAGTATTGCAAGAGG
>CALXZF010000134.1 GCA_944393165.1 uncultured Clostridia bacterium | reverse complement strand
ATCTATACAATGTTAGATAACTTGAAACTTGGATATGGTTGAACGAAAGAAGAAATGGAAAGGTTGTTAGCAGATGCACAGAAATTACCGGGTGTAAAGTATGACATTACTAATTTAAATGATGTATATAATGCTATCCACGTTATACAAGGAGAGCTAGGAATTACCGGCACTACTGCTAAAGAAGCATCAGAGACAATCACAGGAAGTATTTCTTCAATGAAGGCTGCTTTTGATAATTTTTTAAATGGCAGTGGAACAATAGACCAACTAGTACAAGCTGGAATAACATCTATTCAGAACATTGTAAATGCTGTAGGAAAATTATTACCTAATTTAATTCAAAGTGTTGCGGATGCTACGCCACAAATTGTGTCTGGAATAAATCAAATATTTCCACAAATTATAAGTATGATTACCACAAATGCTCCTACAATTTTATCTAGTGTAGGTCAGATATTAATGGCATTGACGCAATCGTTGATGAATTATATGCCAGAGCTTTTACAAATTGCAATACAGTTAATAGAATCGTTTATAAACGGACTAATAAGTATGTTGCCTCAGATAATTCAAATGGGTGTGCAGATGATTACGCAACTAATGACAGGTATAGCTCAAATGTTACCACAACTAATACCTCAAGCAGTACAATGTATAATAACTGTTGTTAATGGATTATTGGATAATATTGACCAGCTAATAGATGCTGGAATACAGTTAATAATGGGATTGGCTGATGGCTTAATACAAGCAATACCGCAGTTAATAGAAGCATTGCCAACTATCATACAGAAATTAGTAAATGGAATTATAGAAAATGCACCTAAAATAATAGAGGCTGGTGTTCAATTAGTTCTAAGTTTAGCAAGTGGCTTAATAAAGGCAATACCTCAACTCGTAATGGCAATACCTCAAATTGTTGGGGCAATATTACAAGGATTATGGGAATTGCCACGGTAAAATATGGGAGATATTAGTTAATATTGTTACAAGCTTTTATAATTGGGGGCAACAAATACAACAGCAAGCAGTTACTGCTGTAAGTAATTTAATTACAAATGTTATAAATTGGTTTAAAGAACTTCCGCGGAAACATATGGAACTGGCTTGTTCAAACTATTACTAATATTTATAACTGGGGACAGGAAATACAACAAAAAGCAATAGAAGCAGTAAGTGGATTTTTCAATAATGTAATTAACTGGTTTAAGGAATTACCACGGAAACATTTGGAATTGGCTTGTAGAAACAGTAACTAACATTGTTAAATGGGGACAGGATATACAAAAGAAAGCGATAGAAGCAGTAAGTGGTTTTTTTAATAACGTAATAAATTGGTTTAAAGAGCTGCCTGGAAATATATGGAACTGGTTAGTACAGACAGTTACCAATATTGCAAAATGGGGACTAGAAATGCAAAACAAAGCTAAGACTGCTATGAGCAATATGGTAAACGGCATAATCAATACTATTAAGAACTTGCCTAGTAAGATGCTAGAAATAGGTAAAAACTTAGTACAAGGTATATGGAATGGTATTAGTAATGCGGCACAGTGGATATGGGATAAAATAAGTGGATTTTGTAGTGGAATTGTAGACAAGATTAAAGGCTTTTTTGGTATTCATTCTCCTTCTAAGTTATTTGCAGACGAAATTGGTAAAATGCTTGGCTTGGGTCTAGGAGAAGGGTTTGACGACAGTTTGAACTCTGTATATAAAGATATGGAAAAAGCTATAAATTACGAAAATGATAAGCTAACATCAAATTTGACAAATAATCAAATAATTAAAACTCAAATAGAAGATAATAGACAAGCAACGCTAAAGAGCATAGATGACAACAAAGAAATAGTAGTAAATACTACAACAAAACTAGACAGCAAAGTACTTGCAAGAGAAACAAACAAAGTAAATACAAGACAGAAATTAGCTTATGGATACTAGGAGGCGAAAAATGGACTTATTAAAGCATGGAGACTTCGTTTTTAAGAATATTTTAAGTGGAGGATACAATATAACAGAGGACGAGCCAGATGTAATAAATGAAGTAACAATGGCAGATGGAACTATAAAAAGAAATTATGGAGCTATGCCAAAAACAACAATTACAGTTACGTTTGGACAATTAAATAAAGACACTTACAAAGAATATATGTCTCATTTTTCTAAAAACGAGGACGTGTATTCTTATTTTTCGCTAAAACAACAAAAAATGCTGACTAAAAAATTCTTTGTAACATTTCCTGAAACTTCTGTATTGTCTACTACAAAAAATCATAGATACGATGAATTTGAGGTTGATCTCACACAATGTGGGGAGGTGTCTGAATGATAAATGTAACAGACACTATAAAAAAAGCTTATGAGGAAAGCACAACACAGTATGACAAAATAATTTTAGAGGGAAAAGAGTATTATATAGATAATGTGCAATATTGCGATGATTGCTATCTTGATGGAAATATATTTGGTACTGCAATTGCAAGAACATTGGATTTTGAAATTGAAAATAATGTAGACCTAGAAAAAAAAGAATTTGAATACTTGACTGGAATAAAGACTGAAAACGGCATTGAATGGATTAGTTTAGGAAATTTTATAACGCAAGAGGCAGAGCCTGACGAGATAGGAAAAACTATTACTGTTTCTGCAATGGACTATATGCTTAAATCAAACGTGGAATACAAAACAGAGCTTGATTATAGTAGAGGAACAGTAACTATTTTACAAGTCTTACAAGAAGCATGTACACTAGCTGGACTTGTGCTAGCTACTACAGATTTTGCAAATGCAGGATTTATTGTAGATAGCAATCAGTTTAGTGATGGTTCTTTAATAAGGCAAGTATTTCAAGCGGTTGCACAAATTAGTGGAACATTTGCTAAAATAAGATATGATAACAAGCTGTACTTCATAACACCTAAAAGAACAGGATTAACAGTAAGAGAAGTACATACGATGAAAGTAAAAGACTTGAATAAATTAAAGGTAGCCAAATTAACTGGTTGTAAGAACAAAATTAGAGCAAGTGACTATTCAGAACTAACTCTAAAAAGAAATACTCACCCGATAAATTTAGTTAGTTTAGGAATGTCAGATATAGAGGGCGAAAATGTAGTCTTGAAAGATGAAGAAAGTATCGAAGAAGATGGAGAAAATAGTTTAGTTATAAATGACAATCCGTTCGCATACACGCAAGCAAAGAGAGAGCAGTTAATTACTGCTCTTTTTAACGTAGTAAAAGGTTTTAAATATACATCTTTTGAAATCGTAGGACAGTCAAAGCCTTATATGGAAACAGGAGACGAAGTTGTAGTTATAGATACAGATGGTACTTATTGTAATTCATTCTTGTTTAGATTTAATTATAAAAGCAGAAATGGATTAGAGAGTGAAATGTCAGCACCTTCAATAATTAAGGCTACTGTAGCATATCAGAATGTTTTGCAAGCAACAGATATAGCAAAAAGGACAGAAATTATAGTAAATAAGCAAGAACAAACGATAACTGGAATTATAGATAATCAGAGCAAATTTGAGGACCAATTATCACGAGTAGAGCAAACAGTAGGCCAAATACAACAACAGGTACAGGATACAATTGTTTACAAAAGAGAAGTCTCTGGTACTACAGAAATATATCTAGAAGATGCAGGAGAAACAGAAGTTTTAAATTTAGAAATACAAGGAAATAAAACATACGAAGCAAATCTATTCCCTGGAGAAAACGTATTTCCGTCGGAAAGTTTGCAACCTAATATGGAGGTGATTTAATGCAATATAAGATTATAGTAGATAAACAACCTAGCTCTAATCCGTCAGATGAGAAAAAAGAATACAAAATAGACATAGAAGAACTTAGAGTAAAAGGCGATGTGTACGATAGCTTAAATATAGAGCTCAATAGAACATACGTAACAAGACGACTTAGTTTAAGTGAATATGGTGTGCTAAGTGTATTGGAAGAGCCAGTTATAGAGGAATTAACAGAAGTAAATATAGAGCTTTTTGAGGGCGACAACTACATTTACTTATCAGATATGCAAGGAAACAACTTCTATGCAGAATACTTAATAAAAAATGATTTTAACGATATATATGCTACTAAAAATGAAATGAACTCAGCAATAACGCAAACTGCACAAAGCATAGAGCTTAATGTAAATCAGAGATTAGAAGGATATAACGAGACAGTAGAGAGTGAAGGAACTTTAGAAGTAAATAAAAGTGATATAGATAATTTTAAAAAGATAGAAATAGACATAAGAAATGAAATAGCTAATAGCACAAGATTACTGACATTAGTAATAGAAAACGAAGAAGATAAAGTCGAATATCCTTTTAATTTAGGGGATATAAACTACTCATTTTTAGGAGACGACTACAATTACGATAAAATAGAAATAGAGAAAAACACAGATGGACAATATGATGTGGTAATAACAAAACAAGCACAGCTAAATCCTAGTGGAATAATAGTAGGAATGACTCCAACAGTGATTTACAATCAAAGCTTAAACATAGTATTTAATGAAGGAACAAACTACATATCATTAAAAGAGTTTCCAAATTCTAAGATAAAACTAGAGATAGAAAAAAGTGGATATGCCACTGTGTATGAAATGAACTCAGCAATAACCCAGACAGCAAATGAAATAAATCTAGAAGTGAGCAAAAAGGTAGATGACGAAGAATTAACAGGGGCAAATATTACATTAAGAATAAATGAAGATACTAGTGAGGCTACAATTAATGCAGATAAAATAAACATAAATGGTGCTATTTCAGCAAATGGAAATTTTGAAGTAGATACAGACGGAAATATGAAATGTACTAATGGTACATTTAATGGAGGCAAAGTTGACTTAATTGGAGGTACGGAAGACAATTCTTTCTTTAATATATTTAAAAATTCTAATAAAAGCAACCTTGATAGATTTTATGCAACAAATAATAGATTTGGAATATATGCTGGAAATAATTCTAGAGCAATAACAGCAGATGCAAGCAATGACTCTGGAACAAATTTATATATCGGATTTGATGCAAGCAATTATATAAGTAATACAATTATAGGCTCGATGGATTACGTATCGACATTATGGCATTCAGCTTCAGCAGATGGAACTCAGGTAAGCGCTTCGGGGATAAGAACACCAAATTTAACACAAACTTCTCTCGAAAGCATAAAGAAAAATATAAATAAATTTACTAAAAACGCAACAGACATAATAAATAATTCTGACATATATGAATACAATTTGAAATCTGATAAAGACAAAGACAAAAAGCTAATAGGCTTTGTTATAGGCGAAAACTATAAAACACCAGATGAGGTAATAGACAAAAATGGACAAGCAGTAAGCCTATATAGTGCAATAGGTATACTATGGAAAGCAGTACAAGAACTTTCTGCTAGAGTAGAACAACTAGAAAAGGAGGCACAACATGAATAAGATAACTTTCGCAGATGGAACAAAAATACAAGAGGCGTATGTCACAATAGATGGGCAAAATCATAATGTGACACCTGCAGTATGGTCAGGCACAGTTCCGTTATCAGCCCAGAATTTAAATAAAATGCAAGATAACATAGAAGAAGCAATAGAAGAAGCAACAGCAGATGTAGAAAATATTGTAAAAGTATCTACACAAAATCCATTAGCAGAAATTGGCGACAAATTGAATACGGGCCATAACTATAAAGTCGGTAACAATAGTCTAGAAGTGTATTATTGTGGTGTGAAATTGCAAAAAGATGTAGATTATGAAGAAAGTGGTTCAATAGGTGAAACTTCATTGTGGATTAAAGCATTAGTTCCATTTGGATACTTAGATATGAGTGGTGTAGAAGGCTTTGAGAACTTTGAGGAAACAATGGAATTTGTTATTAGGGGGGATTATAGTTGATAGTAAGGAATATTTTAAATGCTATAAAAGAATTAAATAGCAAAATTAATGATTTGCAAACGCAATTAAATAACAAAATAGATAAAACTATTTCTGTTACAACAGCAAATACAAACTTGAATGATTATATAGAGACCGGGATTTATTATTTTAGTGGCACATATACACCGACCAACATTCCTTCCGGTACAAATGGCTGGTTGTTAGTTATTAAAAACGATGATAATGCAATAAAACAGTTGTGGTTTAGGTATGGTACAGCGAATAGTAACAATTACAATACTTATGTTAGAACCAAATTTTCATCAGGCTGGAGCAACTGGAAACAATTTACAACAGAATAAATTAGAAAAAGAAAAAAAGGAGGGCTAATATGTCACTATTAACAAGTCTTTTAAAACTCTTCAAGTGGAATACTACAGACGAAACAGACTTAGAGCAAGAGTTTGATATAGATAAAGCAATGAACGACAACTGGGACAAACTAGACGAGTTTGCAGAGAGAGTAAACGATGCAGTTATAGAGATACAAGATGATATTGAAGAAATACAAAATAAAAATACAGAGCAAGACGAAACTATAAATACAATAAACGAAAGCATATCTAGCATACAAGCTAAAGACGAAGCACAAGACACAGAAATAAACAAACAAATTGATTTAATACAAAAGCTAAAAGACAACTGCATCAACGTCACAACAGAAGAGGCTACATCATTGCATGTAACAGATGCAAGTATTTTGCCGGCTAAGCTTGATGTGAGAGGAAATCACAGTCAGGAAACTACAAAAGGTATTCAAATACTAGAAAATACAAATGATGGTACAACGGGGTGGGGCTGGAGTACTTCACCTAGTAATGTAGGAGTAATAAAAGAAGTAAGCTATTTAGGAACAAAAGCTTGTAAATTCAGTTTGCCTGAAAATTCTTATGCTTGGAAATTTTTATGGAGAAATGTAAACAGAGGTAAATTAAAAAATAATACGACTTATACAATACAATTTGATGCAAAGACTAATTATAACGAGAATATTACTATTGCAATTCAAAATATGGCAGCTCAAAATAAATTAGTTAATTTTGGAACTATAAATATTAATGGAGAAAAACGAGTTAAAGTTGTTGCAAATTCAAATACTATAGAAATATTAGACCAAATACTTTATATTTATGCAGATAATATTGCAAATGCGTCTGGAAGAGAATTAATCATAACAAATTTAATTTTAATTGAAGGTGACTATAGCAACACAGACATAGAATGGGAAAAATATACAGGCTTGCAAGGCTCACCTTCGCTAGATTATCCGAGTCCAGTCCGTGCAGTTGGGGATAATGTGAATATGTTTAATGTTTGGGAATCTGGTACCATAAGCAATTCAGGAAACATTGAAAGTTCAGACATTGCAATTAGAACAGCAGATTTTATTA
>CALXZF010000133.1 GCA_944393165.1 uncultured Clostridia bacterium | reverse complement strand
ATAATTAATTGACATTCTAGCCTGCCCTTCCAAAATTCTTTAAATCTTCTTTGGCATCACTATAAAGTACTCTACAATCTACATGCATTTCCTGTAAATTTCTATATCTTTGATACGCCCATTGTTGGAAATCTGTTTTTGAAATCCCATATTGTTTAGCGTATAAACTTGAATTACTTGCAATGTCCGACCATCTTTGTGACAATATTAAACACTCTGTCATTAGATGATATAATGTATCTATATCTTCAGGAGTTTTATTTTTATAATACCTACACACCTCATCAAACTGCTTACAATCTTCTCTTACATAATCTTCAAATTGACTTTTCATAATTACCTTTCTACATGTTCATGCATAAAAACATATTCTGAATTATTTCCCATATTTTTTAATAAAAAATCGCTAGCTTGCCCTTTACTTAAATGTGTATATCTTGTTCTGTACTCATAACAATACTGTTGCACTTGCTGTTTTTTTCTTATTCTTTCTTCTAGTTCTTCATCTTCATAATTGCCTTCAATAAGATATAAATCATAGTCTTTAGCAGATATTCCCTCTAATGTTTTTGTATCTGTTGCATATATTACCTTATAATTATCAAACAACACTCTATATCCACATTGTGGTACGTCATGATATAATTTTATAGGTACAATTTTAAATATTTTATAATCGTATCTAGTTCCAATATTTAGTACATCTATATTTCTTCTATTTACTCCACATTCTAGTAAAGGTTCTAACAGCCATTCACAACATGCAAACCTTAATGTTGGTCTTTCTTGTGCTAATCTTTTAATTGTTTCCTTTTTGAAATGATCTGAATGAATATGTGTTAATAACACTAACTTTAAATTTTTATAGTATTTTTGTAATCTTTTAAAAGATACTCCACAATCTATTAGGATAATGTCTTTTATAATTACTGCATTCCCTGTGCTACAGCTTGCTAGAATCTTATAGTTCATTCATCGATACCTCATTTTCTGTATTCTCTTTTTGATCTGTTATTTTCTCTTGTGGTTCTTCTTGCTGAATAAATACTTCTTCATTTTCTACATATTCATAAGTTCCATCTGTATTAATTGTTGCCATATCTTTTTCTACAGCTTGTTGCATTTGAATGCTCATAATTCCCCATTTACTAATAAGTTGTCTTAGCATTGTTTTAAATGCCATTCCATCAAAATCTTTTTCCCAAAATGTATATCCCTTATGAGCTGAATAACCTTTTGAATATTTTAGGGCATGTTTTTCCATTTTTGCTTTTGACCAATATAAAGACTTTCTGAATCCATTTGTATATTCAAACATTGCATAATATCCTATTGTTTCTGCGTTTTCTCTTTCTTCTTCATCATCAATTAGTTTAACTTCTATTTCTTCATTTAATGGATCGTATTTAATTAATTCCCCTTTTTTGATTGCTAAAACATTCAATTTTTTATATTGTCCTGAACGAATTGCTAATTGTATATATCCTTTATACCCCAATTGAAATTGTGCCACCTTATAGCCTTTTTTACTGTCATTAAATGGCACTAGATAATATTGTCCTAATTGTGGACTTGGACTCAAATCAAGGCTTTCCCCTAATAATGCCCCACTTAATATTGTGCCTGCATCGCATTCTTGAAGTGCTTGATTTGTTGCTACAGCACTTGATATACTTGCTATAAATCTCGTTGCTCTGTCTTTATCTCCCAAAGTTTGATTTATTAAATTTTTATACATATCACTTTGTATTGCCACACTAAATTTAGGTTTATTGGTTACTAAATTACTCATAATCATATCCTCCTTTTATCAAAAATTCCTTTAATTCTTTTAGCTTTGTTTTAGGTGCTCTTACTGTAAATTTGAGCGTAAATAATTGCTCTTGTTTTTGTTCTTCTGGCCTCTTCAATGGTTCATTAAATACTTGTTGTTCATAGCTTTCTTTTGTTATTTCATGATTTTCATTAGCCATAATCGTTATTTTCTTTTCTTCTTGTTTTCTTCTTTCTTCTTCCAATAATTTATGTCTATTTGCAACTTCTTGAATAGCTCTGCTTACATTTAAGTTTTGTTTATATTCTACTAAAATTTCCTCTTTACAATCTTGAGTCTCTATTAATTTTAAGTCATCTACTTTTTCATCTATAAATTTCTTTACTTGTTCTTTTAGGCTTTTCTTACTTGCCGTTAATGTTACATTTATTCCTAATTGTTCATACTTAACAAAATCAATTTTATTAGCTACTTTGTATTCTTCAAAATAATCTTTTATCTCTTGCTCTTTTTCCTCTCTTAATTTATTTTCTATACTATCTACTTTTTGCTTTAATTCCTTATCTGCCATACCATATTTTTCAGATATATATGTTTTATATGCTTCTTCAAATCGCATATATGGTGCTAATATTTGCTCTTTTACAGCTTTTCTTTTTATCTCAAATTCTTTAAATTCTTTGTTTAAATCCGCTCTAACTTGTTTTATTACTTTTACATTTTCTTCTGTACAAACTAGATTTTTAGCATCTTCTACCTTTTTTTCAAGATCTTTAGCAACTTTTTTAAGTTGTTCTTTAATTATAGGTAGCTGTTCTATTACTATTAAATTTTGATTTTCCATTTTTATTTTTCCTCCCTGACCTTTCTAATTTTTTCTTTTAATTCATCTGCGTATCTATAGTCTGAACTATCCCATGTGTCTTGCATTTCTAGCATATAATACGCATGTTCTAATTCTTCTAATGTTTCCAATCTTTGTTTTCCTCCC
>CALXZF010000132.1 GCA_944393165.1 uncultured Clostridia bacterium | reverse complement strand
ACAGAGCCACATGAACCTACACATATTACTGATGCATTAAGGTATTTCTGCGTAAGCAGAGTGGCACCTAGCAAAGAAATAGTAAATAAAGAAAAGACATTTAATTTTGATTTTGAAAGACCAGTACACAAAGACTGGGGAGAGGAGATAGTGATTATATGATTGAAACGATTTTACTTTGTTCTATTTTTGGCATTTTTATTATTTTTTCATTTATAAAAGGAGTACAAATAGGAATGAGAATAAAAGGGAACATAGAGGAAGCCAACAAAACATCCTTTTTTAGTAAACGTACAACTTCAAAAGATAGAAAAGAAGAAGAATATCTAAATGAAATCAACAAAATTAATTTAGAAAATATTGAAAGATATGATGGAACAGGATTAGGGCAAAGAAATTTTCCGGAAGAGTAGATAGGAGGCAAATATGGACTTAAAAGAGTTAAAAGAAACAGATATATGGAGACTATACGAAAAAAGTGTAGATTTTATGAGTCAAAGAGGAATTTATACAGATACTGACTTAAATTATAGAATGTATAATGGCGACCAATGGCATGATCTTAAGGTTCAAGGAATCGAAAAAGTTCAGTATAACTTTATTAAACAAATTGTAAAGCAAAAAGTTTCGAACATTACTTCAAACCTTTATGCTATTAATTACAGCCCTGAAAATATCGAAAATAGTGAGTTCTTAGAAACCGCACAAAGAGTGTGTGATTTATTAAATAAAAGAGCTAGTAAGGTTTTTGATAGAGATTATATGGATTCAAAAATAAAAAAATGGACTAGACAATCGGCGATTAATGATGAAGCAATATGCTATGTAACTTTTAATGACGAAGAATTAGATCCCAAGAATGAAATAATTTCAAAGAATAATATCATGTATGGAGACGAAAACGAAGATGAGATACAACTACAGCCATATATTTTGATACGTCAAAGAAAAACTGTTATTGAATTGCAAGAAATGGCTGAAAGAGAGAAAGTACCTAAATCTCAATTGCAATATATTGTTGGGGATAAAGATGTAGAAACTGCTCCAGGAGAAAGTGCTAAATACGAAATAGATGACAAATGCTGGTTGATAACTAAATTTTACCGTGAGAAAGGCACAATTCATTTTAGCCAATCTACTAGATATGTAGAAATAAAAAAAGATAGAGATATGGGAATTACTTTATATCCGATAGCACATTTCAATTGGGAAGACCAAGAGGGAAACGCAAGAGGCATTGGTGAAGTAAGGCAATTAATTCCGAACCAACTAGAAACAAATAAAACAGCAATGAGGAGAGCTTTATCAGTAAAAAATACAGCCTATCCGCAACGTGTAATAGATGAAGATAGCATTCAAAATATAAGTGATGTTAATAAAATTGGAGCAACAATTAGATTTAAGGATATGGGTCAAAAAAGAGCAAGTGATGTATTTATGACAACTTCTCCAGCACAGATGAGTAGTGATAGTGAGAAGTTTCAAAGTGAATTAATTACTTACTCACGTGAACTAAACAATGCAGGTGATTCCGTAACTGGAAATGTTAATCCAGAAAGTGCTTCCGGGAAAGCAATACTTGCTGTACAAAACGCTCAAAATCAACCCTTAAATGACCAATTAATAGGTTTAAAGACATTTATTGAAAATATTGCAAGAATTTGGTTAGAAATGTGGAAAGTATATGCAAGTGACGGATTAACAGTAGAGGTAGAAGAGACAGATCCAATAACTGGAGAATTCTATTTAAATCAAGAAACAATACCGTCATATATACTTGAGATGCTTAGCGCTAGCGTAAAAGTAGATATAACTCCAAAGGGAGCATTTGATAAATATGCTCAAGAACTTTCTTTAGAAAATATGTTTATTCAAGGAAAAATTTCTTTTGAAGAATATGTTGAAGCTTTGGATGCGGATAGCGTAATGCCAAAGCCAAAATTAGAGAATATTTTAAAAAAACGTCGAGAAGCTCAAAAACAAATAAATGCACTAGAACAACAAGCAGCGCAAATGAAAATGGTAGCTCAACAAGAGCAAGCAACAGCTATGGATATTGAAAATATCGCAAATGCTGGTAATCAAATGATTAATCAAGCAACACAAAATATGTAGTTGCTTTTTTATTTGTCCAAGCATTGAAGACATAAAAAGCTATGGTGTGAGTGAAGCAAACACTTGCCAAAAAAATAGGAAAGGAAAGATTTTTTATGGAAGAAGAAATCGAAAAAGTTACTGAAGAAGTTACTGAAAATACTGAAGCTCAAACAGTAGAAGAAATGGAGGAAGGTATAGAGTTAACTGATACCGCTAATACAGAAGAAAGCAAAGAAACTGTAGAAGAAAAACAAGAAGAACAGCCAAAAGGAAGATTTATGACAGATGAAGATATTGATAATCTTGTCATGAAAAAAGTAAATCGTCGTATGGCAAAATTTGAAGCTCAAAAAGAAAAAGAACTATATGTATATAAAGACACAGAAAATGTTTTGAAAAGTACTTTAGGAGCTAGTGATATAAATGAAGCAAATAAGAAACTTCGTGAATATTACGAAAGCGAGGGTATTAAATTGCCTGATGTTTATCAACCTGGATTGACAAAAAAAGAAATTGAAGTGTTAGCTAAAGCAGAGGCTCAAGAAATCATTGATGATGGATATGATGCTATGTTAGAAGAAGCTAACAAATTAGCTCAAAAGAAATATGTTAACTTATCTGATAAAGAAAAAGTAATTTTTAATACTTTGGCAGAAGAATTAAATTATGCAAAAGACAGAAAAGAATTGCAAAAACTGGGAGCTAAAGAAGAACTATTAAATGATGAAGAATTTAAAAAATTTAGAAACCAATTTAACTTAAATACACCAATTAAAGATGTATATGATCTTTATCAAAAAGTTCATACTAAAAAGCCAAAAGCTGAAAATCCAGGCAGTATGCGTTCTTCTTCACAAGAAGGCGAAAAGACTTTTATTTCTGAAGCAGAGTATGACAAAATGACTGATGAAGAAATAGAAAAAAATATGGATTTAATCCGAAAATCAATGTATAAATGGTAATTTATGAATTAGAAAGGAAAGGTAATATGAAACTATTTATTCAAAAGTTTGCTGGTAACTTTAAACCAACATTCTGGAGTAAATATTGCCAAACTGAACTTGAAAAAGATTTAGTAGTTGCAAAATGGAGTGATTATAAATTCGAAAAAGAGTTTTCACTTGGCGATAGATTAGTTATTCCAGGTGCAGTAAGACCTACTGTAGGAGAATATGATCCTAATGTAGATATTGAAATTGAAAAATTAGGAGATAACGCACAATATCTTGATATTGATTATGCTGATTATTTCGCATTTGAAGTAGAAGATATTCAAAAAGCTCAATCTAGGGAAGGATATCTTGACACTCAATTTAACGAAGCAAAAAAAGCGCTTGCTGAAAAGGAAGACGCAAGAGTTGCTGAAGTGGCTGCAAAGGGTGCTCTAAGCAAAATGAAATCAGCTAGTACAGCAATCACAATAGATAATTCTTTAAGTTCTATTGATGAAGGTTTAGTAAGACTTTATAAGAACAATGTGACAACCACAGAAGAATTGGCAGCTGATTTAACTCCTGAACACATTGTCGCTGCAAGAAATAAACTTGCTAATTTATTTACTGAAAACGTTGAATATATTAAACGTGGTGCAGTTGGTAAATATAATCAAACTTATTTGAGATTATCTAACAATCTTTACTTTGATGGTACTGATTATCATGAATTAATCAGAACTAAAAAAGCAGTTGCAGTAGCTAACTGTATTGACAAAGTTGAAACTTGTAGAAAAGAAAAGGGCTTTGCTAGTATCATTAAAGGTTTAAATGTCTACGGAATTAAAGTAGTAAGACCTAAAGAAATGTATGTTATCAAAGCTCATTAATAGAAAGGAGAAATAATATAATGAATATTCAAAAATTTGCAGCAGCTGAAGGAACAACACTAAAGGTAAGAGAAGATGAAGGCTTCCTTGCCTTAACTCCGGTTGCAGTTGATACCACAGATGGTATTAAATTTAATTTGAAAGGTGTAAAGAATGACTATCTTTTGCTAGTTGCTGTTTCTGAAGAAGCTTCTGAAGCTAAAGATGTAACTATTAAGGCACCTACAAATGGTAGTTATGCAGCAGCAGATGCTGACTTAACACTATCACTTGCTGCTGGAGGAGTAGCAGTAGCTAGAATTTCAACTGCTAAGTACTTAAATAATGATGGAACGTTAATTATTACTGGTGGTTCTACTAATATTAAAGTACAAGCAATTGTAAGATAAGAGAATTTATTTTCTCTTTTTCTATGCTTAATAAAACTTATTAGGTATAGAGAAGGAGGATATATGACAACAATTAAAATAACACCTCAAGAAATTGAAGTTAGCGGGCATAGTGGATATGCAGAAATAGGAAAAGATATAGTTTGCGCTGCTATTTCTACACTTACACAAGCAACTTATAATTATTTAAGAAAAACTGATAATTCGGTTGTTTTACAAGATTCAGATGGTTACTATCTTATTGAATTGTTGAAATTAAATTATTATGGAAGTGAAATAATTGGTAGCTACATAGAAATGGTAGAAGACTTGGCTTCACAATATCCACTTTATTTAAAGATTGAGAAAGGAAGAACAAAATGAAAAAATTAGATAAATTAGAAAAATATGTAAGAGTTCCAGACGTACAGTTTTTCGGAACTTATTTTTATGATGGAGAAGATATATTACTTCATGACGAAGTAGAAGAATACAAAGACGATGATAATAAAAAGGTTGAAGTTAGATTAACTATTAAAGACGTAATTGAAAATGGTGTTTTTAAAAAGCATAAGATTATTGAAGATTTTAAGCAAAATATAAAAGAAGAAACCTTTTTACAATTTCCGGTTAAAGAAAAAGATATGTTAATTTTTGTTATGAATGAAGGATTTATAAAAACACGTACTCCTCTTGTTTCAATAGATGAAGCAATTAGCACTTATAAACTTTTAAGGAGCGAGAACAATGACACTAAAAGAGATGAAAATTAAAACCTTTTCCCTTATTGAAGAATATTATCCAGATGTCCCAGATTTAGCGGAAGACGAGGACGTAATAAACAAAATTAACGGTGTTGTAAACCAAATCATTATGGATTTAATGAAATATCGCAAGCTTCCTGCGTCAAAAGATGTAGAAATCAAAGAAGAAGATAGCAAAATCTTAGATTTAAGCAAGCTTTTAGCGGATTGCTATCAAATATGTAACTTCTATTTTGGAGAAGAAGTAGTAGATTATAAGATGCCTAACGAAACAACCTTAATATTACCTAAGGAATACGTTGGTACATTTACAATTTACTACTATAAATTTCCAAAATTAGCTAAAACCATGTTTGAAAGTGATGATGAGAGGACAGCAGAGGACACAAACTTCATTTTCGAGCAAGATCCTGATATTTTGGAGATTATGCCTTATGGAATTGCAGCCGATTTATTAAAAATGGATATGATTTCCAATTATGGTAGCTATTTCTATCAAAGATATACCGAATTAAAGCAAATGATAGACTCAAGAAGAACTAAAGGACTTGTAATAATTACGGGTGGAGTTGATATTTAATGGCAGATTTAATAACAAGAAAATATAGTAATTTTCGTGGTGTAGATTTTTCAAATAGTGAAGTAAATTATTATCGTAGCCCAGATTCTAAAAATATGTGGAAGAATTATGAAGACGGATCAATTGAAACAAGACCAGGTATGAAATTACTAGATACGTTCGGTAATAGAATATATGGTCTATTTTTTTTGAATAAAGACGATGCATTGCACGTTTTAGTTCATGCTGGTACAAAACTATTAAAATGGACGAATTATCCTAATACGCCAGCTGAAACAACCGAATTGTTTAGCGGTATGAATGTTAGAGAAAGTAATAGTTTTGTATTTGACGAGACATTATTTATCAAGGATGGAATTAATTATCT
Organism: uncultured Clostridia bacterium; assembly: GCA_944393165.1. The sequence goes on along the minus strand of CALXZF010000132.1, from coordinate 3,535 downwards.
AGAATATGATGGAACAAGTGTTAAAGAAGTAGTAGGAACAGTACCTATTACGTCATATTGGAAGAATCCGGATGGCTCTACCAGTATTGATAGTGATACAGATACTGACTTAGTATATCAAGCAGTCAATTGCTTAACAAATTTGCGTAAAAATCAATTTATTGCAGATGGTGAAAGTAAAAATTATCAATTAGACGCTACTGATTTGGATACGGCAAGTACATATTTAATGACTGCCGCAGTAAATGGTGTAAATAAAACAGAAAATATTGATTTTAGTGTAGATAGAACGAAAGGGATAGTAACGTTTAATGAAGCTCCAGCTAAAGATGTGGAAGTAATGATTACTTATTCAAAAACAGCAAATGGATACAAAGAAAGAATTCTAAATTGCACGTTAATGTGTGAATTTGATAATCGATTCTTTTTTGCAGGAAATCCAAACTATCCAAATGCAGTATTTCATTGCGAATTAAATGATCCAAGATACATTAGGGATACAGCATATTATGAATGTGGTATAGATGAAGCTTTGGTAAAAGCGATTATACCTGGCAATGGTGTTTTATGGGTATTAAAAGAGATTAATCAAAACTCTAGTAGCGTTTATTATATGACACCAACTTTAGATAGCACATATGATAAGATTTATCCTAGTCAAAATGGCTCTATTTCGCTTGGATGTGTGTCTACTGGTATAAACTTTAATGATGATATAGTTTTCTTCTCTAATAGAGGATTAGAGGGTATTTCCAGCAGTTCTATGTACAGTGAACAGATACTACAACATAGATCTAGTTTAATAGACGGAAAAATGCTTTTGGAATCTGATTATAAAAACGTAAAATTAGCTGAATATAATGGTTTTTTACTTTGTTTAATAGGTTCTCATATATATTTAGCAGACAGTAGGCAAAAGTTCCAAAATAGCACGAATGATATCGAATATGAATGGTATTATTGGGAGTTACCTAATGATATTACCTTCATAAAAGAGTACAGGCAGCAATTATTCTTAGGTAATACTGTTGGTCAATTATTTATATTAGAAGGAACAACAGATAATGGAGTGAATATTGAAAGCTATTGGAGTACATATAAAGATGACTTTGGTTATCCAAGCTACACAAAAACCACGAATAAACGTGGTAATGTTGTAGACTTAAAAGCAATGGGTAATGAAAGTATCAAAGTAGATACCATAGTAGATGGTGTATTAAAAGAAAAAACAACTGTTAGTGATTCTAAAGGATATGCTCCTTATCGGATAAAGGATAAAAAGTTTAAAGAAATACAATTAAAATTTAGTTCGAATCAACCATTCGGACTTTTTTCAGCAACGCTACAAGGATTTGTAGCTGGATATATAAAAAGGTAGGTGTAAATAAATGGAAGATGAGAGATTATCAGTTATAAACCAACAAAAACAAGAAGCAATTAATCAAAGCAATAATATGTACAATGGATTATTAACAGATAACGAAAATTTATATAATCAGCAAAAAGATTATGCAGAACAATATGAACAAACCCAAAATAACGCATTAGATCAACAATTAGCATATCAAGAAGGCATAATAAATCAGCAAAAGCAAGAAGCACAACAAATAAAAGAAACTGAAGATAGAAAAGCCTTAAACGATTATACTTCTTTTGTGAATCCGTACGGATATCAAGCAGAACAATTTGCTAGTCAAGGATTAGCTAATAGTGGTGTGTCAGAAACTGCTAAATTAGGTGGTTGGAATACTTATCAAAACAGACTTGCTACAGCTAATAAAGCAATGCAAGATGCTTTTACAGAATATGATAATGCTATTAATGAAGCAAGACTTAATAACGATGTACAAAAGGCACAAAATGCACTAACTAAACTTCAAATGCAACTTGAATATGCTCAAAATTATTATACTAATAAGTCTACTATATCTCAAAATCAATTAAGTAATAATCAAGCTTTAGATAGTGATTATTACAATAGATATCAAACTGAATATAACAATATTCAAGCAGAAAAAGAAAGAGAAGAAGCTATTAGACAATTTAATGAGCAATTAGCACTTCAACAACAACAATTTGAATATCAAAAAACCCAAGATGCTTTAGCTCAACAAAATTGGGAAAAAGAATATGCTTTAGCTCGAGAACAAGCACGTGCTAGTTATGGTAGCGGTGGCTATAGTTTATCAAATGGAAGCTCTAGTTCAAGTTTAACTGGATCACAATCTGCTAATGGCAAAACAGTAGTAGCAAATCCATACACAGGAAAAGTCAATCCAGATGCACAATACGGAGTATTTGAGTGGAGCGATAATCCCGGTACTGGATATCAGCCAAATAATGTAGGTGGAGATAAATTAAGTAAAGCAAACTTAAAAGTAAAAGAAGTCTATGGTGACAATCAAGCATATGGGTCAAGTGGAATAAGTTTATCTAATCAATCTATTTGGACTACCAATGGCAAATATTATGTTTGGGATGGCAGCATAAATGATTATATAGATATAACAAGTGATGTAAATTCTTATAAAAAAAATGGCGTATGTCCTAGATGGTGAGGTGAACATTAATGGCCATATCTAAAAAAAATTATAGCGAAAAATATGGTGAGCAAATAAAAAAATATAGAAGCCAAAACATAAATTCAATATATAATACTGCAAAGAAGAAGTACAATACTTATGCAGAAGGATTGGCTAGTGTTATGGCTTATGATGAAAATACGATTAATTCTGCATTAAAAAACTCTATTAATAGGGAAAAAAAGTATAAAGAAAATGTTATAAATTATGCAAAGCAGAACAATATTGAACTTTCAGAAAAAAATAAAAACTTAGAGAAAAATCAACTAGAATACGGCCGAGAAGAATTAGATTATCTACGTACTAACAAATATGATGCTTTGAAAAATTTAAATGGGCCTCTAAGAGTGACAGATGTTGCAAATCAAGCCACAGAAAAATATGCTGAAAATAAAGAAAAATTTGATGAACAAATAAAATATAGTGATGATTATAAAAATTATCAAGATTATGCTTACAATGCAGTGCCAATATTAGACCAAGCCAAAAAAATAAATGAAGTAAACAAAGAAGGGGTAAGTACAGCTGATAAAATTTTTACACCAATTACTGCCGGAGCTAAAAACAGTTTACGAAATTTATTTATGCCAACAAGTGGTGAATATAGATTAGCTAATGGTAATATTGTTAATCTACCAAGTCAGTCAGATATCAAAGCAGAGAAAGTTTTAAATAGTTACGATACTGGAGTTGGAGAATTTTTGGGTAAAACAGCTTATTCAATAGGCCAACAACTTCCTTCTATGGCCATCGGACTTGCCACAGGTGGTTTAGGAACCGCTGCTGGTGCTACTAGTGCGGTTGCCAATACTGCAAGAACTGCAGCTTCTTTATCTTCAATGTTTGCAAATGTTTCAAGAAACACGACTAATCAAAAACTAATGGAAGGATATACTAAAGAACAAGCTAATCAATATGGGTTAATGAGTGGTGTTGTAGAGACAGCAACAGAG
>CALXZF010000131.1 GCA_944393165.1 uncultured Clostridia bacterium | reverse complement strand
GCATTATTTTCCATATTATTAAATTTCAAATCATCACAAATAAGTTGTATTATAGAAGCTGCTATAGCATCAGGATTATGTCTAATATATCCATTTTCTATATAAGATAGGTTTCTTTGAATTAAATACACTCCATCAACTTTTACTTTTGATACATCTTGCTCAACAAGCTCTGAACCTTCCATATTATATTTTCTAATATATTCTGGAATAATTTCTCCAGTATCATAAATACAATATTCAATTACACCTTTACCAGCATGCTCATTTATTGCTTTAATATGCTCTGATAGTGAATAATTGTCTGTTTGTCCTGGTTCAGTCATAATATTGCTTACATATACTTTAAATGCTTTTGACTCTTTTATAGCTTTTGCTACACCTTTAACTAATAGGTTTGGAATTACATTCGTATATAAGCTTCCTGGTCCAATAACTATTGCATCAGCTTCCATTATAGCCTCTATAACTCCTGGTGCTGGCTTACAATTTGACGGATTGATGAATATTCTACTTATTTTGCAAGTTTTGTCATTTATTACTTCCGGGATTTTATCTTTGCTTTCTATAACAGTACCGTCTTCTAGTTCTGCACAGATTTTGATTTCTTCCATTGTAACTGGTAAAACCCTTCCTGTAATATTAAAAATATTTTCTGATTGTTTTACCGATTCTGCAAAATCTTTATACAAATCTTGCATAGCTAAGAAGTACATATCACTAAAAGATAAATTGCTAAGTCTTCCAGAATTAAATTTAAAATTCATTAACTTTTCCATTGCATCTTCTTTAGAAGAAAGTGCTACAATACTCTCTTTAATATCATCAAGTGGCAAAGTCTCTAAAAGTCTTCTGGATTCTGTTTTTTGGGCTCCATAATCAGATACAGTAACAATAGCTGTTATATTATCTGTGTAATTTTTTAGTCCTCTCAAAACTGAATTTAACCCTGTACCTCCGCCAATTGCAACAACCTTAGGTCCTTGATTATATACTCTTTTATTAAATATTAAAGACTTAACATTAGATTTTTCATTTTTCATTCTTTTGTCAGTATCTTCAACAAGAATCTCTAATGTTCTTTTTTGAATTGCAACAATACTATATATGATAAAAATAAATCCTACTACAAATATAATCGCAATTTTTCCTAAATCAATAAATTCCATTTGTCTACTTGTTAAAACTTCTGCCATACCATAACAACATAACACAATTCCTACTAATATAAGAAATATCCATCTTTTGATTTTTGTATTTGCTTTAAACCACTTAAAAAATCCTTTCATTTTTCTGCCCTTTCTAATTTATAATTTGTCTTAAATATTTTATTCTCCCAAAACTTCAACTTCTAATTTTATAGTTTTACCAGTTTTCTCATATACTACTTTTTTCACATAATCTATTAATTCAAGTATATCTTGTGCTGTAGCATCTCCTTGGTTTACTATAAATCCAGCATGTTTTTCAGATACTTTTGCTCCTCTAATTTCATAGCCCTTAAGCCCGCATTCATCAATAAGTTTCGCTGTTATAAAATCATCTCCACGCTTAAAAGTACTTCCTGCACTAGGCAAATCTGGTTGTTTTTCTTTTCTGTTTTTCAATAATTTATCCATTTTTTCTTTGATTTTATCTTTATCCCCATATGTAAGTTTTAATGTTGTTTCTAGGATAATATATCTTCTATTTGAAAACACACTATCTCTATATGTAAATTCTTGTTCTTCATTAGTAAGGTCTACAATATCTGGTTCATCAGCTTTTTCTACTATCTCTGTAATTTCAATATCATCTATATTAGTTCTTTCCTCGATTTTATAATATCTTTTTAAATCTAAGCATTTTGTGCTAATTATAATATCTTTTATTTCTGTACCATGTGCACCAGCATTCATTTTAACAGCTCCACCTATAGTTCCTGGAATGCCAGATGCAAACTCAAAACCAGAGATTCCATTTTTTAATAGCTCTTGTGCAAGTGCAATTAACTTCACACCAGCTCCAACAGTTACAATCGCATTATCATTTTCTTTCTCTATTTTAATTTCATCAAACTCAATCTTTACAACAATTCCTCTTATCCCTTTGTCTTTAACAAGAACATTGCTTCCATTTCCAATAATAGTCATATGAATATCATTCTTTTTAGCAACTTTTATAACATGTTTTAACTCTTTTATATTAGTAACTTTAACAAAAATATCAGCATTACCACCTACTTTGAAAGTTGTATGTTTGCTCATAGGTTCATTCATATACACCTGATTAGTTGGAATTTCTTTTGTTAATTCTTGACATATCTCTATAATATTCAAATCGAATTTCCTCCTATTTAAAATTCATATAGATTTTATCATTTTTAGCTAAATATTACAATACTTAATCCAAATTAGTATTATTGTTTGGTTGTTTTGAAGTTATTTTTTCTAATTAAATTTTACATTTACATTTAACTTTGCATTATTTTGTTGATTTCTTTTATCAACTTCTTTACCGCCAAATCTCTATGATTATGTGTAGCTTCATATGTTTTTTCATCCAAATCACTTAAAGGCTTATCAAAACCTTCTGGTATAAAGATTGGTATATAGGTTAGACCTCCTAATTTTCCAGGCTTTTTTGCGATCGTTCCTTTACATTCTCCTCTTGCTACTACTTTTTCTCCATTTTGTAAAATAGCCGTAAGTACACATACAAAAGTACATGTCCTATCCTCTTTATTTTCGAATTCTTTCATTTTATTTAAAACCTTTTCTATCTTTTGTATTTGTGTCGCATTTTCCCCAGCATATCTTGCAGAATATACACCAGGCTCTCCATTTAATTTATCTATACATAATCCTGCATCATCTGTTATTATAATCTTGTCATTCATGCCATTTTCATTGCAAAACTTCTTAATCGCATTTGCTTTAATTGCAGAATTTTCCTCAAATGTTTGTCCGTCTTCAATAATTTCTTGATTAAAGCCTATATCCTTTAATGTATATAACTGTACATCAACATTATTATGTTTTAATATTTTTTTCATAGAAATAACTTTATCTTTATTACTCGTACCATATATTATTTTCATAACTTCTTCCTTTCTTATTTATACCCAATCTTACTATGTATTTCTTTGTGACAATTTGAACATACTAGAATGCATTTTAATGCTTCATTTTTATATTCTTTCCAAGACATAGTATTTCCGGAGCCTAGCTTAAATTCCTTAATTTTTGGATTTTCATGATGAAATTCAAATGCATCAACACACCTATCATAACCACATATAGAGCATTTTCCACCTAATAATTTTATTGCTTGTAATTTCATACTTCTTCGCAATACTGTTTTTTGATGCTTTCTTGTAGTATTATCTAATCTTGTAGATTCCCCACTACATTCATAGCAATATATTCTAGTAGATGATTTAGTTTCAAACTTGCTATTACAAATTTCACATTCTCTAATCAATTTCAACACACTCTCTATATAATTTTAATAAAAGTATATCATAAATAATAATTAATTAATAGCAAACACACAAAAAAATAACAGATAATTTCTTATCTGCTACTCATTATTGGCTCCTTTGCGAGAGACGTTTTCGAAAAGTCTATCACAAAAAAGTTACTTATTTCCGTTTCAAATGTAGTTATAGCAATATATCGCAAGAATTGTATGCACAAGTTGGCAATTTTTGCTACAACT
>CALXZF010000130.1 GCA_944393165.1 uncultured Clostridia bacterium | reverse complement strand
ATACGAGGTAGTTGTAACAAACACAAATAAAATAGCAGATATGTGCGAGAAAATAAGCCCAATATCGCCAGAAAAATGTCCACCACATATCAACGGTTGCGCACAACCAATAAAAGATATTGCATATAATAAAGCACATGAATCATATGGAGACCCACTTCCAGACTTAGTACAAGAAAGATTAGATAAAGAGCTAAACTCTATTATCAAAAATGGATTCTCAGTTATGTACATTATTGCACAAAAATTAGTGTGGAAATCTAATGAAGACGGCTACATAGTTGGTTCAAGAGGTTCTGTAGGGTCATCGTTTGTGGCAAATATGACAGGTATTACTGAAGTAAACTCACTTCCACCACATTATAGATGCCCAAAATGCAAATATTCGGATTTCACAGATTATGGTTATGCATGTGGATTCGATTTGCCAGATAAAGACTGTCCAAAATGTGGAACAAAAATGGTAAAAGACGGAATAGATATACCATTTGAGACTTTCCTTGGATTTAATGGAGATAAAGAGCCTGATATAGACTTAAACTTCTCAGGAGAATATCAAGCAAAAGCACATAGGTATACAGAAGTAATATTTGGAAAAGGAACAACCTTTAAAGCAGGAACAGTTGGTACAGTTGCGGATAAAACAGCATATGGATATGTAAAAAAATATTATGAAGAAAGAGGAGTGCCAATGAATAATGCTGAGGTTTTAAGAATTGCAAAAGGATGTACTGGAATAAAAAGAACAACAGGCCAGCATCCAGGAGGAATTATAGTTGTGCCAAAGGGAAGAGAAATATATGAATTCTGTCCAGTACAACACCCAGCAGATGACCCTAACTCAGACATAATAACAACACATTTTGATTATCACTCAATAGATCAAAACTTACTTAAACTAGATATATTAGGCCATGATGATCCAACAATGATAAGAATGCTATATGATATAACTGGAATAGACCCAACCAAAGTACCACTAGATGATAAAGAAACAATGTCAATATTTAGTTCAACAGATGCTTTGCGGAGTTACACCTGAGCAAATAAAATCTAAAGTTGGAAGCTATGGAATACCAGAATTTGGTACAAAATTCGTAAGAGGAATGCTTGTAGATACAAAGCCAACAACATTTGATGAACTAATCCGTATTTCTGGTTTGTCGCATGGTACAGATGTATGGCTTAACAATGCCCAAAGCTTAATTGAAGACGGCACAGTAACTCTTAATGAGGCAATATGTTGTCGTGATGATATTATGATATACTTAATAAAAAAAGGATTGCCTCCAAATCATGCATTTAAAATAATGGAAACAGTCCGTAAAGGAAAAGCATTAAAAGACCCAGAAAAATGGGCAGAATATGTAGAGATGATGAGAGAACATGATGTTCCAGAATGGTATATAAAATCATGTGAAAAAATAAAATACATGTTCCCAAAAGCACACGCAGCAGCATATGTAACGAACGCATTTAGAATAGCGTGGTTTAAAGTTCATCAGCCAAAAGCATATTATGCAGCATATTTTACAATAAGGGCAGATGAATTCGATAGCGATATAATGTGCTACGGAAAACAAAAAGTCATAAATAAAATGAAAGAAATAGATTTGGCAGGGAACAGTGCTACAACAAAAGACAAGAATATGTATGCAATACTAGAACTTGTGTTAGAAATGTATGAAAGAGGAATAAACTTCTTACCAATAGATTTATATAAATCACATGCAACTAAATTTATTGTGGAAGAAGAGGGCATACGCCCACCACTTAATAGTATACCTGGACTTGGAACAGTTGCAGCAGAAGGAATAGACTCAGCTAAAAAAGAAGGAAAATTCATGTCAATAGACGATATGAAAATACGCTCAAAGATAGGTAAATCTGTAATAGAACTTTTGGACAAAGTAGGATGTTTAAAAGGAATGAGCCAAAGCAATCAAATTAGTTTGTTTGGATAAAAAAATTGGGACAAGGGGACGGAGCTCTTGTCCCAGTTTTGGGATAAAAGCTCCGTCCCCTTGTCCCACAATTCGACATAATATGTTTAGAAAATTCAAAATAAATCAATTAAAAAGTTTGCATAAAAACTAACAAATATTAATGTGGATAAAATAAAAAATGAAACCCACTATTCATAGTTATTCACAGAGTTATCCACATTATCCACACATATGTGGATAAATTTTGTGCGAGAAAACACGATAATAATGTAACATAATGTCGCAATATAAATTAAAATATTGCAACTGGTATAAAAAAGTAGAAATTTGTTTGTGGATAAGTTTAAATAGGTCATGGTATTAGCTTGACTTTTGCCTAATAAATTGATAAAATTTACAAGACTTAAAGAGGTAATTATAATAATAATCAAAATACAATTCCTTATAAGCTAAAAGGAGGATAACATGGAAAATTTGACAATGGATAAAATAGTTGGATTATGTAAGAATAGAGGATATATATATCCTGGCTCTGAAATTTATGGAGGGTTAGCAAACACTTGGGATTATGGACCACTTGGTGTTGAGCTAAAAAACAACATAAAAAAAGCATGGATGAAGAAATTTGTTCAAGAAAGTAAATATAATGTGGGTTTGGATGCAGCTATTCTAATGAATCCACAAACTTGGGTGGCTTCAGGTCATGTAAATAGTTTTGCAGATCCATTAATTGATTGCAAAGAATGCAAAACAAGACATAGAGCAGATAAACTTATTGAAGAATGGGCTCACGAACAAGGAAAAGACATGGTTGCCGACGGAATGAGTGATGAAGAATTAATAAAGTTTATCAAAGAGAATCATATTCCATGTCCAAATTGTGGAAAAGAAAATTTTACTAATATTCGTAAATTCAATTTGATGTTTAAAACATTTCAAGGTGTAACTGAAGATTCAAAATCAGAAATATATTTAAGACCTGAGACTGCACAGGGAATATTTGTGAATTTTAAAAATGTACTTAGAACTACTAGAAGGAAATTACCTATGGGAATTGCCCAAATAGGAAAGGCTTTTAGAAATGAAATTACTCCCGGAAATTTCACATTCAGGACACGAGAATTTGAACAAATGGAGTTAGAATTCTTCTGTAAGCCAGGTACAGATTTAGAGTGGTATAATTATTGGAAAGATTTTTGTGAAAACTGGCTTTTAAGTTTAGGTATGAAAAAAGAAAATATTAGATTAAGAGAACATTCAAAAGAAGAATTAGTATTCTATAGCAAAGCAACAACAGATATAGAATTTGCATTCCCATTTG
>CALXZF010000129.1 GCA_944393165.1 uncultured Clostridia bacterium | reverse complement strand
TAAATATCGAAAATTCAAGGTTTACCAAAAACCTTTTTATATAGATTTGTGCCCAAATGGTGCCCAATTCATTTTATGTAATGTAAAATGAGCAAAAAATAAGAGTCTACAATCTCTTGCGACTCTAATAAAATCTTTGGTTGCGGGGGTAAGACTCGAACTTACGACCTTCGGGTTATGAGGACTAGATTTTCAAACTCATTATTTCTATTAGTTTAAAAATAGTGCTATTCTGTAGGAATACAGCTTAACACTATTTTTATTATATTTCATTTTTTCTATTGTTTTTCGTTTAGGTTGTGGTCAAGAAAGTGGTCAAAATCATTTAAGTAAGAGTCCATATTTAATTTGTTATTTTTTATTTCAAAACCAATAAATTCAAATAAATACCTTTCTAAATCAAATATTTCTATCTTTTCTTTTTGGAATTTTTCACTTGTTTCCTTCACAGAATGGACTATTCCATCAATAAATCCCCATCTATACTTTAAACAAAGTGTTTCTTTTTTATTTAAGTAGCCTATATTTTCTTTATCTCTTAATATATCTATATCTTTCAATACCCATAATATTGTTTCTAGCACATCTTTATCTACTATCTCCCCCAGATTTTGATTTACTTTATCCATAAAATTCTCTAATTTAAATTCTGTTTTGTTTTGATTTATATGCTTTTGCATAAAAACCATACTTAGTAACAAATCTTCTATTTCTTGTACAGATAACTCTATTTTTTTAATAGTATGATCTTTAAACGAGTTTACTAACATTTCTCTTTCAAAATTATTACTTCGTTTAGCATTACATCCCTGACATAGTATTCTTATATTGCCTTCTTCTGAACTACCTCCTTTTGACCAAGGAATTATATGATCATATTGTGCTTCTTCTGGTAATATGTTTTTTTTACAAATTTGGCAAACCATTCCATCTCGTTTAGCAACTTTTATTATAGTGGCTCTTGAAATATTCCTTGATATATTTCTTAAGTCTTTAGTCTCTGTAAAAGGTTCTGCAACTTTATATACTGGGCATATATGACCATATATTATGCATCTTTTGGGGTCATCCTCTTTTCCTATTTGAAAATTTTCTACTAATGGTCCATATGGACAATATTTTATTTCCCAGCAAGGTTTACAAACTGCTTTTACTCTCTTATTCCAATCTATTTTTTGTCCCCATTTAGAAAACACTCCCTCTTTTTGCTTCATATTAATACCACCAACTTCTATTTGGGTTCTCTAACTTTTCATCTAAGATTTCATCTTTACATTCTACTAATGGATCCAACCAGTCTGCTTTTAGTCTTGCCCATTCAATCCAATGTTTTTGTTCTTCTGTTAAATCTTTTCTTTTTGAGAACTCATCAATAAATATTCTAATTTTATTTGCTTGTTCATAATCATTAGCACATTGTTTTAATTGTTCTAATTTTTCTTTTTCGTTTTCTTGTATTTTTAACTTTTTCTCATATTCTTCTTGAATTTTTCGTTGCCTTTCTCTTTCTTCTTGTTTCTTAATTTCTGCCTTTTTAGAATCTATTACTATATTAAATATCTCAATTATAACTTCACCCAAAAAATCTTCCATTTTACATTCTTCTGTTTCTATCCATTCTTTTCTATAATATCCTGAATTAATTTTCAATTTATATAATCCTGAATTGACCATTTCTCTAATTTTGTCATTTGGATTACTTCTATACTTTTTTTCTGCTTCTGTAAGATTTCTTGTAATCATTTTCTTTTTTTGAAATATTTCAATGTCTATGTTCTGAGACTCAATAATTATGTTAAAATCTCTATAATTCTTTCTTACAGTATAACCAAGTTTAATTATTACTTTAAATAATGTATCATACCATTTATAAAATCTTGTTCTATCTTGTTTTTCAACAAACAATCTTAACAGATTATTATATGGATTACTTGCATATCTATTTGAATATTCATGTTCTTTTTCCCACTTATAATAATTTTTAGTTTCTTCTACTATTGGATTTAACTTAGTACTTAATGAAGTAGAAATTTTTATATTCTTACTTACTTCTATTATTTCACTTGCTTTATCTTTTCCAATAAAACTCAATTTGTTATATATTTTATTTTTTTCTTTAGATGCATCATCTATAAAATTATATTCTTCAATTTCACATTTCTTAGGTAATTTGGGAATATTCACTTCTCTTCCCATATGTAAATTCGTCCAATATCTATTATCTGGTAATGGAATATTCATTTTTTTACAAACTTCTTTTAATTCAGCATCTTTAATCCCATATTTTATACAGATATTTTTTCGTGATAATTTCCATATTTCATTATATAATTCGGTTCTATTTACTTTTACTTGTGACATTTTTTTCTCCTTTTATTTTACATCAAATAGTTCTATTGGATCAACTTTAAATTGTAGCATGTTAGCAGTTTCTCTACCGCTATCTCCACCTTTTCTTTGCATTGTAATTCTTCCTATTTTTAAATTACCTCTATTAGTTATTTCAACCTTTCCTTCACTATAATGATTAATGGCCACATTAATTGGTTTCAAAATCCATCTAAACATACCTTCATATTTTTGAGCGACCAATATCCATTCTGCTGCTAAAATTCCTCTTCCTTTAACAATATCTAAAATAATTAACATTTTGTTTTGCTCAAAATAATCAATTATTTCTTTTTGCTCATTATCAGAAAATTCATTCATAAACATTCTTCTTTTATCTTTAGTATCGTCTTTATATGGTGGTAACTCCCCTGTATAATATTGTAATAATTTAACAATATTATCTGGTATTTTCCACATACTTGCATAATTTCTAATCCATCTTTTATCAATTTGATTAAATCCTTTTTGATTACTTACTAATTTTACTTGTATGTTTTGTGCTTCTATAATATTTTTTAATTTTATTGTTACTTGAACTTGTACATCTGTTTTGTATCCATGTAACACCTCTGCATAGACATACTCTATATCATCTAATTTATATCCCATTGTTTTTAACCATTGCTGTGCTTCTATGTCACTTTTCCAATTAATAAATTTATTAGCAATATCCTTTTCATTATTAAATCCATCTTTTGCAATTTTTGAACCTCCAGAACTATCCATTTTTTATACTCCCTTCATCTATTATACTTTTTACTACATATTGTAATACGTCTACAACTACACTATTTCCGAATTGTTTTTGTGCTTGATTTACTGATTCATTGATTTTATATTCCTCTGGATACCCCATTAATCTCGCACATTCTCTTGGATGTAATTTTCTTACTTCATTGTTTATATAATATAATCCTGTTTTTGAACCTGTACCTCCACCTTCTGCTGATAATGTTATTGCCTGTCCCATTGGATCATATATTCTATCCCCTTGTCCACCTTTATTTACCGTCCCAATTCTTACTGGTTTATCATATACTTTAAACATTTTTATTTGTTCGTCTTTTTCTTTTAATTGATATGGTTTCTTGATAACATATTTCTTTTCTTCTCCGTTATTAATTAATATATCTTTTACACATCTTTCTTTATTTATAGGTAATGGGAATTTGTAATTTTTGTTATCTACATCTTTTCTAATACAAACCATATAAATTCTTTCTCTTGATTGAGGGACACCATATCTAGAAGCATTTATAACTTTTGAATACATATTATATCCAATATTTTCTATGTTTTCTTTTATCACTTTAAATGTTCTTCCGTTATCATGCTTTTCTAAATTTTTTACATTTTCCAATAATAATAATTCTGGCTGATGATATTTTGCAATCCTTACTACTTCTCTAAATAAAGTTCCTCTAGTATCTTCAAATCCTTTTTGTTTTCCAGATATACTAAATGCTTGACACGGAAACCCAGCACATAATATATCATGCTTAGGAATATCTCTTTCATCTACTTTTGTTATATCACTTAATGGATAATCTCCAAAATTATCTCTATATGTTTCACTTACATGTTTGTCTATATCTGAGCTAAATACACATTTTGCTCCATATGATTCTAATGCTAATCTAAATCCTCCTAATCCACAAAATAGATCTATAAATTTTTTTCCATTTAATTTATTACTATACTTTTTATCTAATTCTATCATTATTTCACCTCGTTTAATATTCATTATTATAGCATTATTCTTTTTATTTTTCATTAATTTTCCAGTATAAATTACTCAATTTTTTTAATTCTATCTTAAAAACATTAATATCGCTATCTGAATATAGATTTCTAAGTTCTCTAGCTTTTAATGACCATTCCTTAAACTTCTTTTCTTTAAATTCTTTTTGATGATTATAATGTAGTCCGTACATTCTTTTATATTCCCTATTGTACTCTTTTAAAATTTTACTATTTTTAACTTTTTCTTTTCTCTTATTTAATGCCCCAATCTCTTTACAAGTCTTTCCTGTGCTTTTATATAAGTTATTACAATATATTTGGTCAGTTTTATCTGGAATAAATAACTTTTCGCAATTATCGCACTTTTTTATTATAATATTGTTTGCTATTACTTTAAATATTTCTAATCTAATTTGCTCTTCTGCATTATCTAATTCATATACTTCTTTTACTTCTATGTCTTCTTTTTTTATTTTCTTTGCTAAATCTATAATATTTAATTCTTTATCTTCTCTGCTTAATCTTTCATTTACAATATATTTAGTTTTAAATGTTGTATCTAAAAAAATAGTATTAGCAGGTGACATATTCAAATAATAGTTTAAATCAAATACACCTTTTAATTCATACAAATATATTCTTTGTTCAGGTGTTAAATCTCTAATCACTTTCTCATTAGAGTATTCTCCCATGATTACAATTCTATCTTTTACTTCATTTTTCTTTTTTATAAAATCTGATATAAGTGCTTTTTTCACTTCTTTAAAAAACACTAAAAATTCATTTTTTCTTTCATCTGAAATTTCTTCTACTTTTTGAAAACATAAATTCATCATTATAAGAGGATTCATTTTTTCCTCTTCTTTTTCTAGTAGGGTGTCATACATTTCATATTCTTCATCATTAAACCCCTCATTAAAATAAAAATCAATGCCAGATTTAATTATTAAATCTGATCTTATAAAATTCATATTGTATGTCTTAATTATTGTATCTATTAATAATTGGGTATAAAAGTGGGTATATGGAGAAAATTCAAGACATTTATATACCACTTCACTCATATTACGGTATAAATTGTTTTCTAAATTATTAAACTTTCCTTCTATGACTACATATATTAATTTATCATACAATTTTTTTAATTTATCTATATCTTCATAATCTAATTTAATAAATTCAAATAGTTTTTCACCAATATTATAACAAGTATCTTTTAAATAGCCATAACACTCTCCATTATTTTTTAATATGATCTTTTTATCTTGAAAGGAAAAATATGATGACATAACTGTATTACCTCCATTTTCAAAAATAGATTATTGTTTTTGTATTTTTAACTTAATCTATAGACTTATAAAAATCTATTTACATTATATTTCAAGCTTCCTATAATGATAATTATAAATAGAAAATTACTCAACTAATTCGTTATTTTCTATTATAGCACATTGAAAACTAAATAGTCCAGATATACACAAATAATGAAACTTCTACCTGGCTAACGTGATGTAAAGGGGTAGCTCTCCTAGATGGAGGGAATGGAAACAAAACCATTATGGTATTAAATACATATATAAGGACATTAAACAAGAAAAAAATTTTGGAGAAAGGAGAACAAATACATATGAGAAGTACATTTAAAACAAACGAAGATTTACCAGCAACATTGTCAGCAACAGATATTAGTAAATACTTAGGAATTTCAAAAGCTAATTCATATCAATTAATGAATCGTTCAGATTTTCCTACCCTTAAACTTGGTAAACGAAAATTAGTACCAAAAGATAAATTTTTAATATGGGTAAATAACCATACAAATGTTATTTAGAAGGAGTAACCTATGGAGGAAAATATAAATAAAAAAAATAATATTCAGGTAAATGCTTTAAATGTTGGCACAGAGAAAGCATCTTCTAAATATTATTCTTATCAAAATGATTCTACTGATATTATACAAACAAATACAAATAAATTCAATAAAAATCGAGAAAATTCTTTAAGTTTTCTATTTGAAAAGACACCTTATGAAATAATTGATGGTTTTATTTAAGGTTACAAATAAAAAAGGCAATAAAGTTTACCAAAAATTATCAAATTTTGTACCATATTTAAAAAACGAAACAATTATTGATGATGGTGTAGATGTAAAAAGATACTTAACTATGGAA
>CALXZF010000128.1 GCA_944393165.1 uncultured Clostridia bacterium | reverse complement strand
CAATATCACCAAGATTGGAATTTCATACCTGTAAAAACTGGTGACAAATTAAATATTGGAGAAAATACATTAACTTTTATAGAAGCACCAATGCTTCATTGGCCAGATACAATGTTTACTTATATGGATAAAGAAGAAATCTTATTTAGTAATGACGGCTTTGGCCAACATCTAGCATCAGAGTTTCTATATGCAGATGAGATTGACCAAGCAGATTTATTTAATCAAGCTCTAACATATTATGCGAATATTTTAGCTCCATTCAGTATGTTGGTAAAAAATAAAATTAATGAAATTTTGAATATGAATTTACCAATAAAAATGATATGTCCTAGCCATGGTTTGATATGGAGAAAAAATCCAGAACAAATAATTAAGAAATATTTAGAATGGGCTGACAATTATCAAGAAAATCAAATAACTATCATATATGATACTATGTGGAATAGCACTAGAAAAATGGCAGAGGCTATCGCAGAAGGAATAAAAAATGTAGATAATGATGTCGAAGTAAAATTAATGAATACTGCTAAAGACGATAAAACCGATGTATTAACAGAAGTATTTAAATCAAAAATGATTTTAGTAGGTTCTCCTACAGTTAATAATGGATATTTGCATTCAATAGCAGGAATTTTGGAAATGATTAAAGGTATGAAATTAAAAGCAAAAAAAGCTGCAGCTTTTGGAAGTTATGGATGGAGTGGAGAAGCTGTAAAGCTACTTACAGAAGAACTTAAGAAATCAGGATTTGAAATTATAAATGAAGGAATTAGAGCAGAATGGACACCTGACGAAAACATGAAAAGTATTTGTGTCAAATTTGGAGAAAGTATTGCTAAATAGTGTGAATACCAAGAGAAATATCACCAAGAAGAGGCGTAATTGTCGTCAAAATAAAAATGTCGCTAAATGGCTTGACAACGCACAAAAAATATGGTAAAATAATCAAGCGTATGTAGATACATACGCTTATAAAATTAGCAAAAAAATTAAGCATAAATGAAATCTGGAGGTGTATAAAATGGCTGCAAAAGGAGCAAGAGAACCAATAACTTTAGAGTGTACAGAATGTAAAAGAAGAAATTACATGACAGAAAAAAACAAAAAGAACAACACAGAAAGATTAGAAGTTGTTAAATATTGTAAATACTGCAAAAAACGCACTACACATAAAGAAACAAAATAGTAAGACCTTTAAGGGGGAGTAAATAATGCCTAAAGAAGCAAGTAAAAAGCCAAATAATAAGAAGCAAAATGATAAAAAGCTAAACGATAAAAACAAAAAACACTTTATGAAAGATTTTAAGGCAGAACTAAAAAGAGTAATTTGGCCAACACCAAAGCAATTAGTAAACAACACAGTTGCTGTAATAACAGTTGTACTTATAACAGCTGCTATTGTATTTGTGTTAGATTTTGTTTTTGAAAGTATGAATACTTATGGAATTAATAAACTTAAAGAAATAGTAGATACAAATTCAGAAGTTACAAATATTACAGATGTAAATCAAGTAGATGATTCTACAACTTCAAATGAAACTGTAAATGAAACAACTGATGAAAGTGCAAATCAAACAGAAAATGCAGAGGCTGAAGATGCTAATAGTGTAGAAGAATAAAGGAGGCTAAAAAATGTCTCAAGAAGAAAAAGAATTAGTGCCAAGATGGTATGTTATACACACTTATTCAGGTTATGAGAATAAAGTAAAGACAGACCTTGAGAAAACAATAAAAAATAGAGAATTAGAAGATTATTTCTTTAATATTATTGTGCCAATGGAAGAGCAAATAGAAATTAAAGACGGCAAAAGAAAAACAAACTTAAAAAAGGTTTTTCCAGGATATGTCTTAATAAAAATGATAGTAACTGAAAAAACATGGTACATTGTTAGAAATACAAGAGGAGTTACTGGTTTTGTTGGTTCTGGTACAGACCCAATTCCTCTTACTGAGGACGAAATAAGGGCAATGGGCTTTGAACTAACAGAAGTAAATGTGGATTATGATGTAAACGATTCTGTAAAAGTTTTAGATGGACCACTTACAGACTTTATAGGAACTGTAACAGAAATAAACAAAGAAAAACACAAAGTAAAAGTCTTAGTTTCTATGTTTGGAAGAGAAACTCCAGTTGAGCTTGATTTCTCACAAGTACAAAAAATTAGTTAATAATCTATTTTAGATTAATATACATATTTTATTTTAAGGAGGTGCTATAGGAAATGGCAGAGAAAGAAATAGGAAATGTCATAAAATTACAAATACCAGCAGGAAAGGCTTCACCAGCTCCACCAGTTGGACCAGCCCTAGGTGCTAGTGGTGTAAATATTATGCAATTCGTAAAAGAATTCAATGATAAAACAGCAAACTTAAATGGAATGATAGTTCCTGTTGTAATAACTGTTTACAAAGACAAATCATTTGATTTCATTACAAAAGAACCACCAATGGCTGTTTTAATTAAGAAAGCTGCTAAAATAGAAAAAGCTTCAGGAAAACCAAACAAAGAAAAAGTAGCTAAATTAACTAAAACACAAGTTGAAGAGATTGCAAAACAAAAAATGCCAGATTTAAACGCAGCTTCACTAGAAGCAGCTATGAGAATGGTAGCAGGAACTGCAAGATCTATGGGTGTTGTAGTAGAAGAATAATTAAAAATATGGGAGAACAAATAAAATTGTTCGTTAGAACCAAAGGAGGTAAAAATGAAGAGAGGAAAGAGATATCAAGAAGCAGAAAAGCTTGTTGATAAAACAAAATTATATAGTGCAAAAGAAGCACTAGACTTAATTCAAAAAATGCCAAAACCAAAATTTGATGAGACTGTTGAATTACATGTTAAATTAGGTGTAGATTCAAAACAAGCTGATCAACAAGTTAGAGGTACAACAGTACTTCCAAATGGTACAGGTAAAACATTAAGAGTATTAGTTTTTGCTAAAGGACCAAAAG
>CALXZF010000127.1 GCA_944393165.1 uncultured Clostridia bacterium | reverse complement strand
AAATATTAATGGCAAAAAAGAGTATATAATAAAAATACCAGTGGACACAAATATTTTAATAGATAGAGAGAAGCAACTTTGTAAGGGAATAGTAGAAACAGAAAAAGATTTTTTAGAATATATATCTTATTTGCTAGGCGATACAAGCACAATTTATATGATAAGAAGTTTTTTTGAAAAAAATTCAAATCAAAACAAAGAAAAATATAAATCAATATATCAGAATGGGTTATATGAAAGGACTTTAAAGACTCTAAGCAAAGAACCTGACAAAATAAAAGAATTAAGAGAGTTTATAGATAGAATGAAAGAAAGTAATAATGAAGAGTTACAAGATACAATCAGCTTTTTTGAGGTTATCTTAAGCGGTTTTTAGGTGTCACAAAAGGGACAGGTCGTTTTGTGACATAAAGTGTGGATGTTAGTGTCACAAAATTGCCTGTTCACCCCTTGTGATATTTGTGAAAGGAGACTATAAGGTCAAAATGGGAATAAAAAAGTTTCAAGAAAATACTGTTAATGCAGTTATGAACTCATTTAAACATCATGGCAGAGTATTGGTCGCAGATGAGGTTGGATTGGGTAAAACTATAATTGCAAGAGAAGTTATAAATAAATGTTGTAATGAAAATCCTAATAAGGTTTATAGGACTATTTATTTGTGTTCTAATCAGAATATTATTAATCAAAACATAGAGAAGCTCAATATAGGAAATAAGGTGCTTGTTGAAAGATTATCTATGCAAAGTATAAATTTATATAACCCAGAAGTAATTAAGAATAATCGAAGACAAGTTTTGCCTATTACAATTGGCACTTCTATTAACACAACGGGGACTGGAATTAGAAGAGAAAGAGTATTTATGTATTTGGTTTTAATTCATTTAGAAATGTTTGAAAATTATAAAGATGAATTAAAAGAGATTTTAGAAAATGGAAAAGATAGAAAAATAGCATGGGAGAATAAAAATAGGTTTGATCTAGAAATAGAGTGGACAAAAGATTTAGTAGAAAATTTGGCAAATGACAATTCGTTTAAAACATCGTTCTTAAAAGGGCTTGAAGAAAAGTTAATAAAGGAGAATATGAGTAGTGCATTGTTAGAAAAGTGCAGACAAATTAGGAATGACAAAGATAAAAATACAAGTAATGAGGCATTGTCTGAAAATGATGTTATTAAGAAATTAAGAAAGATTTTTGTTGAAGTCACATTAGCTGATCTTAAACCAGATTTAATTATAATGGATGAGTTTCAAAATTTTAGAAAAGAAATATTACAAGCAAATGAAAATAGTGATACTGGAATGGTTGTTAAAGAGTTTTTGAAGCAGTCTAATAAAAAATATAAACCTAAAATATTATTATTGTCAGCAACTCCATATAAATTGTATAATACTTTGGCAGAAATAGAAGCAAATAATGAGGATGAGGCATTTTATAGCTTTTTTGAAGTAGTAAATTTTTTATTGGAAGATGAACAAGAAAAGGAAAATTTCAAAAAAATATGGAGAAACTATTCAAATTTGTTGATAAACATAAATTTAAATTCTGATGAAGAATTATTGCAAGCTAAAAGTGAAGTGGAAAAAGTACTTAATAAGGTGATTTTTAGGACAGAAAAGATAAATAAAATGCAACCACAGGATGATAATATAATTAAGATACAAAAAAATGATGTTAAAACATATTCTCAAATTGAAAATGTTTTAAGAAATTTAGATGGTTTCAATTTTGATATGCCACTAGAATATGTTAAGTCATCTCCATATCCTTTGTCTTTTATACAAGATTATAATATAAAAAAAGAATTAGAAAAATACTTTAGAAATGATGCAAACAAACCTAAACTTAAAGAATTGAATAAAAGTTTGTTATGGATAAATAGAGAGAATATAGAGAAGTACAAAGAAATTAGTAATGTAAATTCAAGATTTAATAGCTTAAAAGAAAAAATATTTGATAAAAATTATGATATAGAGAAACTACTATGGCTTCCACCAACTAAACCATATTATGAAACAAAAAACAAAGAAGAAGAGCTTTTAAAAAAGAATGTATATGATAATGCAAAAGGTGTTAGCAAGATGCTGATTTTTTCCAATTGGGCAATTGTACCAAGAATGATTTCTACATTGATTTCATATGAAGAAGAGAGAAGAAGAGTACAAAATTTAAGTAATGGGACTAAATATTCATATATGAATTTAGATGATAATTTTAAGAGTAAGGAAATGACTTTTAATGTAGATAAAACAATTAATGGCACAGAGAGAGCAAACTCAATGAGATTAATGGCTTTAATGTACCCATTTGAAAAATTAGCAAGTTTATTTGAGCCAAAAGTATTTTTAAACAAAGATATTAATTCTGTTCCAGATATAGATATGATAGAAAAAGAGGTTTCAAACAATATAAAGGATGAATTAGAAAAGGTATTAAAAGAAAAAGGTGTAGAAATACGTAAAGAAGGAATGGAAGATAAAAAATGGTATTATATGGCACCAGCTATACTCGATTATGATTTGAACTTGGATTGGCTAGAAGATTGCAAAAAGGAACCTAGGAATAGACACAAAGATGAAAGCAGCTCTGGGCTAAGTAAGCATATAGATAGATTAAAAGAGATGATAAATAGTTTTAATGCTGGCAATTTATCACTTGGAAAAATGCCATATGATTTATATGAAGTGCTTGCAAAAATTGCTATAGCATCTCCTGCAATATGTGCATACAGAAGCATTTTGAATGTATTGGTGCATAATTTAGAATGTAAAGATAATGTGGTAAATAAGGATATGAAAAAGAATGATGACAGAGAAGCGGAAAAATATAAAGTAGCTAGTGAGAAAAATGAAATGGCTAAAATAGCTGGAGTAAAATTTGCAAAATTAATTTTTAATTTGTTTAATTCAACAGAGGCGATGACTATTATTAAAGGCAATTACTTTGCAGAAGACTATTGGAGAAATGTATTGCAATATTGTGAAGATGGAAATTTACAAGCAGTTTTGGATGAATATATACATTTGATTTCAGAAAATATAGTGAATAGTGAAAAGGAAGCGGAAAGAATAATGGATATAGTATCTGAAGCAATGGGAATAAGAACAACAAGGGAAATTGTAGATACATTTGATAATTTTGAAAATAAGGTAAAAAGCAAAAATGAGAATAGAAATAAAACTGAGTTCAGAATGAAATTGCATTTTGCAGTACGGATTTTATCAATCGAAAGCAGATGATAAGAGTGTAAATCGTAAAGAAAATATTAGGACTGCATTCAATTCTCCATTTAGACCTTTTGTATTGGCAAGTACTTCAATTGGACAAGAAGGACTAGATTTTCATTATTATTGTAGGAAAATAGCACATTGGAATTTACCACATAATCCAATAGATATTAGTCAGAGAGAGGGTAGGATAAATAGATATAAGTGCTTGGCAGTTAGAAAGTATTATGCCGAAAATATTACAAAAGAATTTAAAAGCAATGATATTTGGAATGAGATATTTAGCTCGGTTAAATTAGAAAATAACGATGAACTTATTCCATTTTGGTGCTTGCCAGAAGGTAAAGAATTGGAGATTGAAAGAGATTACTTCTTATATGAAAATAGTGAAGAAATAAATAAATACAATAGAATAAATGAAATACTTAAACTATATAAGATTACATTGGGACAACCAAGGCAAGAGGAACTTATAGACAATATAAAGGAGCAAATAAGTGATAATGCTAATATGGATATGGATAAGTATTTGATTGATTTGAGAGCAAACGGGGTGTGAATTATAGCAAAAAATTACTATTTAAAGATCTTGAATAAAATCTAGGAAATATGTATGTTGTAAATGTTTGCTTTCGGCCCCCAACTGCGTACAAACTGTAAAAAACTTCACATACGTTCAGTTTAACAGTTTGTAAACTTGTCGGTCCCCACCTTAAGCACTCAAGCAAAATTTAAAACATACATATTTCCTAGATAAAAAAGCAGGAATCAAATAGCTTTAAATAGTAACTTTGAAATAAAAAGAAAAATATTGTTTATTTTTTGTTACTTTTGTGTTAAACTAATCAAAGAGAATAAAAAGCACCATAATAGGTATAATAATATAAATTTTAGGAGGGTATTATGAAAGGTATGAATATTTCAGAAAATATAATTTGTATTGGGACAAGTGATAATGAAACAAAATTATTTGAAAGTCAATATGTTTTAAGAAATGGAATGAGTTACAATTCTTATGTGATAAAGGATGAAAAAACAGTAATTTTAGATACAGTTGATGAGAGTGTTACTGAAACATAAGAAGATAGTTTGGAAGAGATTTTAGGGGATAAAGAACCTGATTACCTCATAGTATCTCATATGGAACCTGACCATGCATATAATATAGGACTAATTGCTGAAAAATATCCAAATATGAAAATTGTGGGAAACACATTTACTTTTAATATTATGTCGAACTTCTTTGATATAGATTTGACTGAAAGAAAGATACTTGTAAAAGAAGGAGATGTACTAGATTTAGGAAAACATAAATTGCAATTTTTTATGGCTCCTATGGTGCATTGGCCAGAGGTAATGGTGACTTATGAACAAACAGAAAAGATATTATTTTCAGCAGATGCTTTTGGTAAATTTGGTTCACTAGACGTAGAAGATGAGTGGTTACCAGAGGCAAGGAGATATTATATTGGAATAGTTGGAAAATACGGAATGCAAGTACAAGCTTTACTAAATAAAGCCACTTCTCTTGATATAAAAATGATTTGTCCACTACATGGACCAATACTAAAAGAAAATTTAGGATATTATATAGATAAGTATAAGACATGGAGTAGCTATGAGCCTGAAGAAGAAGGAGTGCTTATAGCATGTAGTTCAATTTACGGAAATACTTTAGATGCAGCAAACATATTAGCTGAGTTGTTAAAAGAAAATGGAGTAAAAGAGGTATCTGTATTAGATTTAACAAAATATGATTGGGCAG
>CALXZF010000126.1 GCA_944393165.1 uncultured Clostridia bacterium | reverse complement strand
CAAGATATAGAAGCTATATCACAAATGGGAAATCAAATGATGAATCAAGCAACGCAAAATATGTAGTTGCTTTTTTCTTGTCTAACATATCGACGTAAAATGTATGGAATTTATAGTCGACGGACTTAAAGCGGGAGGAATTAAATGGAAAACGAAGAAATGTTAGAACTAACTAACGACACTGAAAACGTAGAAACACAAACTACAGAAGAAATGGTGGAAGATGGTATAGAGCTTACTGATACCGAGGGAGAACAATCTAATGAAGAGGAAACCCCTAAAAAAGAAGAAGTAAGACAAACATTTAGAGAACTTTTGAAAAGCAATCCTGACTATCAAGAGGAATTTTCTGAAATGATGAAAACAAGACTTGATAGACAAGAGAGAACATTCCAAAAAGAACTATCTAAATATAAAGACACCGAAAACGTCTTGAAAAGTGCGCTAGGTGCTAGTGATATTGAAGAAGCAAATAAAAAACTTCGAGAGTATTACGAAAATGAAGGCATTAAACTGCCTGAAGTTTATAAACCTGGACTTAGTTCTAGGGAAATTGAAGTTCTTGCCAAGGCTGATGCTCAAGACTTTATTAACGAAGGATATGATTCCATGCTTAATGAAGCTAATAGGCTAGCAGCAAAGGAATACAAGAATTTAAATGATAGGGAACGTATTATTTTCAACACTTTAGCCGAAGAACTAAATAAAGAAAATTCTAAGCGTGAACTATTAAAAGTTGGCGCAAAAGAAGATGTTTTAAATGATAAGGATTTCATTAATTTTAGAAATCAATTTAATTCTAAAACACCTATCGGAGATATATACAATCTTTACTTGCAAACACACAATAGCAAGCAAAAGCCAACGCCTATGGGAAGTATGAAAGATACTACCGCCAAAAAGGATATTAAAGATTATTATTCTCCAGATGATGTCAATAAATTAACCGATGAAGACTGGGCTAAACCTGGTGTATTCGAGAAAGCATTGGCATCAATGAAAAAATGGAAAGATTAAAAAAAGAAGGGAATGATATTAAATGAATGATGCACTTCAAACAATTTGGCATCAAGGGTATGAAAGAGCCCTAAGAACTATCACTTCATTAAGAAATCATTGCGATTTTAAATATGAACGTGATACAAAAAATGCTAGAAAGGTTATAATCTTAAATGCTGATAAACCAACAGTTAGAAAATACACTCCAGGAGTATCAATTAAAAGAGATGCTGCTAGTGTAACTAAGCAAGAGTTTGAGCTTGACCAAATGTATTATTTCAATGTTGGACTAGATCATGTGTATAAAGCTCAAAGTGTTCCTGGAGCATTAGAAGCAATCTGTGAAGAAGGAGCTATTGCATTAACTGAGGAAGGCGACAAATATGTAGCTAAAATGGTTAATGACGGTGTAGATGCTGGAAAAGTAGATGTAATCGATGGTACTTCTGTAACAAAAACTAATGCTATCGAAAAGGTAGAGGACGGATTTACTGTTTTATATAGAAATAATGTAAAACAAAAAGAAGAGCTTTATCTTGAAACTGACCCAGGATTCTTCACTAAGATTAGACAAAATTTAACCGAATTATTTACAAACAATGTTGAAATGTCTAAGAAAGGATTTTTAGGCAAATATGGAAATGCTTTAATTTCTATTGAAAACCTATTACCTAAACTAGAACCAACTTATGCTCTAACTGAAGATACTGATATTGTAGAAGGAAAAACATATTACACAAGAAGTGGTGATACTGGTTCTTATGTTTATACAGAAGTTACTACTCCTGTTAAAGGATCTTTATCTACATATTACGAAATCACTAAGTATGCTAAAGTTCTTAATTTCTTAAGAAGTAAAAGAGCAGTTGCTTTTGCTGAACAAATTGAAAAAGTTGTAAACTACGAAGTTCAAGACGGATTTGAAACTGCTCAAAAAGGTTTATATGTATATGGTGGTTTATTAGTTAGACCTAAAGAGATTGTTTGTATTAAAACTAGTCTATAAGACATTGGAGCTTCGGCTCCTTTTTTCGTGTTTCTAGTGATTATGTTAGTGCAATTCTAACAAACACGGCCAATACTTATGAAAGGAATGATAAAAATGTCAAAGATGGAATTTTACACATTAAAACCAAGCTTAAAACAATATTTTGGAAGAAAGGTAAATAAGTCTCTTAAATTTGATGAATGGACTGAAGATAAAAAAGTACATCAAACAATGGAGAATGGTGTACTTACGACAATTATTAAAGATACTAGAAAGATTAAACTATTAGCGGATGGCAAAGAAACTGAAATTGAATCTGTGGAAGAAAGTAAAATCATACAAAAAATACCAACGGGAGTAATCTTGATATGGGATGAATATCAAGGATATATCATTCCTCAATATCAAATGGCAACCTTGGATGAGATAGAACAAGATTTAATTGGAATGAAAGAGGCTTATAAAGTTTATGACGAGGTACCAAATGAGACTAAAAGAGATGAAAATTAAAACCTTTTCCCTTATTGAAGAATATTATCCAGATGTTCCAGATTTAGCGGAAGATGAGGATGTAATCAATAAAATTAATGGTGTTGTAAACCAAATAATCATGGATTTAATGAAGTATCGCAAACTTCCAGCATCAAAAGAAGTAGAAATCAAAGAAAAAGATAGCAAAATCTTAGATTTAAGTGAGCTTTTAGCGGATTGCTATCAAATATCTAACTTTTATTTTGGAGAAGAAGTAGTGGATTATAAGATGCCTAACGAAACAACTCTAATATTACCTGAAGAATATGTTGGCACCGTCACAATTTACTATTATAAGTTTCCTAAATTAGCCAAAACCATGTTCGAAAATGATGATGAGAGAACAGCTGAAGACAACAACTTCATTTTCGAACAAGATCCTGATATTCTTGAAATTATGCCATATGGAATTGCAGCTGATTTACTGAAAATGGATATGATTTCTAATTATGGTAGTTATTTCTATCAAAGATATACCGAATTAAAGCAAATGATAGACTCAAGAAAAACTAAAGGACTTGTAATAATTACGGGTGG
>CALXZF010000125.1 GCA_944393165.1 uncultured Clostridia bacterium | reverse complement strand
CGCATTCTCCTTAGTAGTGTTTTTATCATTTATATCCACCTCCACTTTTTCAACAGCTTGTACCTGCTCTATTACATTATTTGTAGTATTTTCTATATTATTCTCTGTTTCCTGTAAATCTTCATTTTTTTCTTCTACCTCTAAAGTTATATTTTCTATAGCATATGTTTCATCATCTGCTATCCCTATATCTACACTATTTACAACATATCCTTTAGCTTCGATTTTTGCTTTTATATCATCTTTTAAACCTGACGAATAAATGTTCATTATACTACTTTGATTATTGTCTTCTATGGAGTTTTGAACTTTAGAAGCCTCTTCTGCATCTTCTATGTATTTATCTAATTCCAGAATATCTGATACTTCAACATTTTCTCCAGTAACCTTAGTTATTAATGGAGACACAATTGTAAATAAAACATACATTCCAATAATAACTTTAATATACTTTTTACAATTTCCTTCTGGAAGAATCATTTCTATAATTGTCCCTATTATAACAGAGGCAATAATTCCTCCTGCCCAATCACTAAGCCATTCAATCGTTACCACCCCCTTGGGTTAAAATTTTTTGATACATGAACACTTGTCCCCAATGTATCACTTATGTCACAAAAACACCTTCCTAATGTATCACCTGTACATCATTCCACTGTTTGATATTTTGATAACCAGTGTTGTTCCAATAATGAACATTACGGATATGCTACACATAATTGCGAGTAATGTTTTAAATGTATCTCCCATTTGCTCAAGAAGAGAAATAATCTTTGAGTCTGCTATCGGTTGACATAGAGCTGCTCCCAGATAGTAAATTGCCATTAACACAACTAACTTTACTACTGGCACAATTGCTATACCTAGTAAAATAATTATTCCTACAATTCCGGTAGCATTTTTAAGTATTGAGCTACATCCTATTACAGTATCCACAGCATCTCCTAAAATTTTGCCCACTACTGGGATAAAGCTTGATACTGCTGCTTTTGCGGTTTTTGCTGTAATTCCATCTACACTACTACTTAAAGTACCTTCAACCGAAACAATTCCAACAAATAAAGTTAAAACTACTCCCAGAATCCATACCACGCTACTTTTAAAGAATTTAGATAGTTTATCCACTTGAACTCTGTCTGAAATTTTAGATACTATTCCTAAAGAAGTAGATATTAAAACCAGTGGAATTATTATCCCTGTTATAAAATTTCCTATAAAAGTAATTATAAACAATATTATTGGTTGCAATAAATTTGCTGAAACTATACTGCCTGTTGTAATCATTAAAGTAATCATTATTGGTATTAAGGAGTTCATAAAGCCAACTAGACTTTGTATGGATTCTTTTACAATATCAAGAATCTGCACGAAATTAGTCATTATTAATGTAACTATTAATATGTATTGTACATAATATGTAATTTGGGCAATGCTTTTGTTTTCCAAACCTTCACTTAAATTTTTCAATATACTATGTATGACGATTATAACTAAAATACTAGCAAGTACTGTTATGGCATCAAAAACTTCTCCTCCAACAGCATTTAATATATTTTTAATAATACTTTCATTATCTATGTTACCAGTTATTGCAGAAGAGAAAAGTTCTCCCATATCTATATCTTCATATACATCATTTGTATACTTGTCAGCTTCTTCTATGAATGAATTAATATCCAACGATTCTTGCTGTGATTCCATTATCTCTTCTGTACTTAAACCTTCTTCAGTAGCATATGAAAAGTGAGGCATTGCTATAATAAATAATATTAATAACAGAACAATTTTTTTCATCTGTTTACCTTTCTTTAAATTTCTTCTATGGCAATACTTCTATAATTGTCTCTAACAAGCTAGATATTATCGGTATTGACATAGATACAATTATTACTTTACCACCCATGTCTATTTTACTTGCTATTGCAGATTCTCCAGTATCTTTGCAAATGCTTACTGCAAATTCTGTTAAAAACGCTATTCCAGTTATCTTTATAAGCAATCCCAAGAATTCATTATTAATTGCTGTTTTATTGGATAAAGATGTAAGCAGCGATATAATTCCGTCAATTTTGTCCATGATAAATAATAAAATTAAAGCACCAGCAAGTAATGATACATATAAAGTAAATTCAGGTTTGTATTGTCTTACTATAATAATTATTATTAAAGAAATTAGACCTACACCAATTATTTTGATTATATCCATAAGCACAAATTCCTTTCATTTCTGGGACATGGGGACGGAGCTTTTGTCCCACTTTTGGGAAATGGGGACAGACCTATCTTTTATTTATCCACAATGTCCCATAGGTCTGTCCCCGTGTATCAGTTTTGGGACAAAAGCTCCGTCCCCATGTCCCAGTTTGTTCTGATTACAAGCCAAACATTGTTCTTACAGAATCAAATAATGTGCTAATTTCTTTTATCACTAGTGTAAGAACTATTACTAGACCTGCAAGAGTGGTCATCATAGCTTGGTCTTCTCTGCCAGCTCTTACCAATACCTGATGTAGGACAGCAACTAAAATTCCAATTGCTGCAATTTTAAATAATAAATCTATATTCATATTATCAATCCTCTCTGTTTATTAAACTAAAATTATAACTATTGCAAGTCCTACAACTCCTCCAAGAGTCTTGTATAGCTTTTCGTTTTTTATTTTCTCTTTTTCTGCTATCTCTATTTGTGTGTTTAAAAAGTTCTGTACTAATTTTATTTCACTTACTTGTCCTTCCAAATCTGTTTTGCCTAACATTCTTCCTAAATTTTTGATAATACTCTTATCTTCTTCAGTTAAACTTGAATCTGTTTTTTCTACAACCTCTTCCCATGCATCTCCTGCTGACTTTTCTTTCATATTTTCAGCAGATATTCTAAAGATTTTTCCAATACTTCCATTTATGTTATTTCCAATTTCATTAAAAGTTTCTGGAACCGATTCATATGTAAATTTAATTTTTGTTAAAAACATGTTAAGTGCATTTTTCATTTCTTTTAATTCAAGCACTCTATTTGAATATTTCTTGGCAATTATTTTTTTTTTTTTCTAACTGCTTAAGAAAATCAAAAATAAAATAAATAATTTAATAAAAAACATTTGTATTCCCCCTTTTTAACTTTTGTTCTTATTATTTTATTTATACAATGTTGAGAGTCGGAAATAAAATTTAGCGCATTTTATTCCAATCCGTGAATAATCTTTCGTATAAATTAATTTAATACTTCTATTCTTCTCTATCAAAACTATTCTTTCTATAATTCCTAATTCATATAATTTATTTAATATTGGATTTAATGTAATATCTTTAATACTATTACCATGTGCTGTAAAAATCCCCTTAACACCAGATGTTACAGCATAATTTATTGCCTCTATATCTTCTTTTGTTCCAATCTCGTCAGCAGCTATAACACTAGGGTTCATTGACCTTACAAGCATCCTCATTCCCAAATCTTTTGAGATATTATCAAGTATATCAGTTCTATCCCCTAAATCATTTTGTGGAATGCCTTTATACATCGCCCCAATTTCTCCTCTTTCATCTACCACTCCAACATTTATCCCTTTAAAGTTCAATTCATCTATTCCAGTGCTAATGTTTCTAATTGCATCTCTTAGCAAAGTGGTTTTCCCTCTGCCTGGTGGAGATAAAATTATAGTGTTGTAGATTGTATTTTCTTTTACATTCAATATGTATGGTAATATAACATCACTACAGCCAATTATTTGTCTAGCAATTCTAAAATTTAAACTATATATGTGTGAAATATTAATTACTTGTCCTTCTTTTGTAACTACATTTCCAGATATTCCGTACTCTATGTCCGCCCTTTATAGTAATATATCCGTTACAAATTTGGTTTTGATATGTATAAATTGAATTATCACAAATTCGTTGCAGGATTTCTAAAATAGTTTCTGTATCAATAATACGATTTAGAATTTTTTCTTCTTGTCCCACTTTTAAAATAACATTCCTATTAGTCCTTAAACGAATTTCTTCTATGCCTTTTTTCATTTCATTATATTTTAAAATTTCGTTCCTTATATCATTTGGAAAATACATTAAAACTTCTTTTGTGCTATCTTCCATAAAAACCTTTCCTCCTATGTATAAGAACAGTAATTTCTATCACTTTTTCTATCAAATACATAAAAAAATACAACATATATTAATATATATGCTGTATTTTTCCGTTTTAGAACTATTATTTTTTAATTTGCCAAAATGAAATCTTTTCTATAATTTTTTAATTTAAATTATTTTCTTGTACTACAATTCCATTTGCTTCTACAATATTTGAACTTGTTTCAGTATTTGTAGTATTAGTTTCTATTACATTTTCGCCAACTTCATTTCCTCCAGTTGTATTTACCCCAGTAGAAGTTCCTCCCATATCAGTAGATAATTCTGATTCAGGTTCTGATACTGTAGATTGGAATAGAGTTGGAGTTACAAACCACATCATCATTGGATTTCCAATTTCTTCTGGGAAACCTAGTTCATTCATTTGATCACTATTGGTTTGCATTAAAATAGCAACTAATTGAACTACAAATGGTTGTAATTGTTCTGCAGAATAATTATTTAATATAACAGTATTGCTATCAAATCCTTCTATGCTAGCTACATTTCCAAAAGATACATTGTTACTATATGCATATGTTACATTTACCCCATTTTGATTATCTAATATGAAAGATATATTTTCAGCTACATTATCTGTATTTAATCCCTCATATGTCATAGCTAAAGATACATTTTGTCCTTCTGTAGAAGTTATAGCAAAATTATATGCAACCATTGAATCAGTTTGATTTTTAGTTATTTCTATTGTTAAAGTTAAAGTATTTATTGTAATTCCAGTTGTTACTCCGTCTTGTTCTGTAAGAGTAATAGTAATATTTCCTGCTTCTGCTGTTTGGCTACTTAGATTATTAGCTAATTCGTTTATATCTTCTGCTGTGATTTGTGTTGTTGTATCACCATAAACTTCTTGTAGAATACTATTTATTTTATTTAATGTTGCTGTATCATTACTTAATGTTTGTAATGTTTGAACCATTATGTTTTTAAATTCTTCAGTGGTTAAGGTTAAAGTATAGTTGTTCTCTCCGTTATTTCCTTGAGCTTTTGTAAATTTTTCTTCTCCTAAATTGTTGTATACAGATAAAATATATGTATTATATAATTGTGTTCTTTCTTCGTCTGTAAATTGTAAAGATTCTATTGTGCTTAGTTCAATTTTATTAGGAATGCCTTGAATATCTGTGGCGCCTAAATTTTGAAGAAGTTGTTGTAAATTGTCATTTTGCACTGCAATATAATTTGGTGTAAATATATCAGCTTGAATTCCATATGTGTCTCCGTCTTGTTTATATGTAAAAGGCAAAGTCACGCTATCTGAATAATTTACAGATATATTTTCTTCCACTCTTCTGTTAGCATTATCTACACTTCCAGAGAATGTTATG
This sequence comes from uncultured Clostridia bacterium, assembly GCA_944393165.1. The sequence continues at coordinate 1,464 of CALXZF010000125.1, read as the reverse complement.
TTAGTACCATTTGCAGTATCTAAAAGTGGAGATATTGATTGTCCAGTTGAACTAGTAGCCGCATCTCCTAATAGTACAGTATTTACAGAAAATCTACCGCTATTTGAATATGATGTAGTAGATTTTTTGTTTTCGTAATTTGTTAAGATTGTTGGAGAAAATCCTGCTTCTCCATCACCTAATTGCGTAGCATATTTGCCAAATAGCTCCTTATTTGATTTTAGTAAATCTGTTCCAAAATAGATATACGCAAATGCTCCTCCTGCCAAAACAATAAGAATTATTAATATAATAATTACTGTTTTTAATGTTTTGTTTTTTTTCATATTTAATACCATCCCTTTCTTAGGTATGAACTCATACCCTCTTTAGTTTTTAAGCAGAATTTATAATATATGTCATACAAATTCTGCTTTATCTTTTTTAAAATTAAAATCTAAATTAAATTCTACCGTTTTCGTTAATATCTATTGTTAATAAGCAACGCTTCTATATATTACTATGCTAAAGGTTAGAAGCAAAAAGTTTACTCTTCCCAGTTATGATATACATTCATTACATCATCTAAGTCTTCTAGATTATCAATTAATCTTTGCATTTTTTCTCCGTCTTTTTCATCTAATTTTATGTATGTAGACGGAACCATTTGTACTTCTGCTTGTAAGAATTCTAATCCTTTTTCTTCTAATGCTTCTCTTACTTTTGCAAAGTCTTCTGGAGCAGTTGTTATTTCATAGCACTCATCATTTGCTTCAAAATCTTCAGCTCCGTTATCTAAAGCTAACATCATCATATCATCTTCTGATAAATCTGTAGTAGTTCTATAAATTACTATTACACCTTTTTTAGAGAATAAATATGATACACATCCTGATGTCCCTAAGTTCCCTCCTGCTCTATCAAATGCATGTCTTACATCTGCAGCAGTTCTGTTTTTATTATCTGTACTTGCTTCTACAATTACAGCAACTCCATTTACACCGTAACCTTCGTATGTAATTTCTTCATAGTTTTCATTGTTTCCAACGCCTGAAGCTTTTTTTATTGCATTGTTTATTGTATCATTTGGCATGTTATTTGCCTTACATTTTGCTATTACATCTTTAAGTTTAGAATTACCAGCAGGATCTGGCCCTCCTTGTTTTACTGCTATTAATAGTTCTCTACCTAATTTTGTAAATATTTTTCCTCTTGCAGCATCTGCTTTTCCTTTTTTCGCTTGTATGTTGTGCCACTTGCTGTGTCTTGACATGACTAATTCCTCCTTTATTTTTTTATCATACAATTTTATTTTATCATATCTTTTTTTATTTGTGTAGTATTTTTACAAATATTTTTTTAACTTATTTTGCTCATGCGGATTATATGTATCATCATTATTAATGCATACTTAAATTATATGTTCGTTTAATTATAAATCTATTTTAAATTCTATAATAGATTCCTCATCTTCACCTATTTTTT
>CALXZF010000124.1 GCA_944393165.1 uncultured Clostridia bacterium | reverse complement strand
CAATATATAGTATAATTACTGCATAAAGAAAAGAGGTGATTTTACATGATTCATTCAGAAAAAGAATATAAAATGCTAGAAGAACAATTAAGAAAATTGAAAAAGGATAACGAATTAAAAGATAAGGAAAATAAACTACTAAAAATTCAAAATAAGCAAAAAGATGAAATAATAAAAGACTTAGATAGATATGATTACCGTGGACAATGCCAAACTGTAAAATTAGAAAATGAAGAACTCAAAAAAAAACTAAAGATATACGAAGAAAAATTCGAGCTATTGAGAATCAGTCAAAGAAAAGATAGTAGTAATAGTTGTAAGCCATCTTCAACAAACGGATTAAAAAAGGTTATTCAAAATAATCGTGTAAAATCCGAGAGAAATCCAGGAAGAGAAAAAGGACATAAAAAATCAGCGCCAACAGTAAGTTTAAATCCAGATAATATAGTACAAGTTCCAAAAGTTGCCACTTGTACTTGTGGACATAAGACAAAAGCAAAAGAGACGGTATCAAGAGACTTAATTTCACTTGAAGTAATAGTTCATACAACACAGTATACAGGGACAAAGACAATATGCCCTTGCTGTAATAAGGAATATTTGCCAAAATTTCCTGATATTGTAAAAGGAATAATTAATTATGATGAAACAATAAAGGCATTAGTGGTGTATTTAAATTCATATTGTAATGTACCAAACCAAAAGGCAACAGAACTTTTAGGTTTTTTGAGTAATGGAAAAATAAAAATGTGTCAAGGAACAGTAGGAAATACCATAAAACAATTCAGCAAAAAAAGTAAGCCAATACTACAAAAAATGAAGAATAAAATATTGAAAGAACCAGTAATAAATGAAGATGAGACACCAATAACAGTAAATGGAAAAATAATGTCAACAATAGGAGTATTTACTAAAGATATAAGTTTAATAGAAGCATTTGCTAAAAGGAATCTAGAAAGTTTTAAAGAAATGGGAATATTAGATAGATATATAGGGACAGTATGCCACGACCATAACAATATTCACAGAGCTTTTCCTCAATCAAAGCAAGCAGAGTGTAATTTCCATATATTAAGGTACTGTAAAGCAGAATATGAAGTACATAAAAGAGATAGTATAACCTCATTTATGAATTATCTATTAGAGTTGAAGGACAAAGTGGAATCATACAAGTGTAAAGGTAATACAAGTTTTACACAAGAGGAATATGAAACTTCCAAAGCGAAATACTTAGAATTGCTAGATGTATGGGAAAATGAGTTTAAAAAAGATTATACATCCGAAAAGAAAAAATATTATGAAAGTGAGAGGTGCTTAATAAGTAGATTAAAGGAATATGTTGACGATCATTTGAGATTTTTAACAGACTTTAGAATAGATTTTACAAATAATTTAGCAGAAAGAGGTCTTAGAAAGATTAAAACAAAATTGAAAATTGCTGGTGGATTTAGAAATTTAAAATTTGCTAAATATTATTGTGATGCAATAAGTATTATAGACACTGCTAAAAAGCAAAATATGAATATTGGAGAAGTTATAAGGAATGTATTTTTAGGAAAGAAAAAAATATTTGCATTCTGATTATTAAAAGAGCCTTCATTCTAAGGAAAGCTCTTTTATTTTGTTAAAAACCATTATCTAGTAACTAGCAACCCTACAAAATTCACAAAAACACTTGAAAATAAATGAAAAACATGGTAGAATAGTAGCGTTAGAAAATAGCTAACGCTATTTTTCCTTACTTATGACAAGTTCATAGGTTATATAGCCAAGAGGAGGTGAAGTGTAATGAACAAATACGAAAGTGTTGTCATTATTAATCCTAATGTTGAAGAAAATTCTTTGAAAGAATTAATCGAAAGATTCCAAACATTAATTAATACTGACGGAAAAGTTGAACAAGTTAATGAATTAGGCAAAAAGAAATTAGCATACGAAATCAAAAAACAAAAAGAAGGATACTATGTAGTATATGATTTTGAAGCTAATCCAAACTTAATTGCAGAACTTGAAAGAAACTATAGAATTACTGATGAAGTAATGAAATTTATAGTAGTTAGAAAGTAATTACTATACCCATTTCGGGGGCCTTTAAAATAGGAAAGGTAAAAGGTGTAAAATATGAACAAAGCAATATTAATGGGAAGATTAACAAGAGATCCAGAAGTGAGATATACTCAAACAAGTAATACACTTGTTGCTTCTTTTAGTCTAGCAATTAATAGAAGATTTGTAAGACAAGGAGAAGAAAGACAAGCTGATTTTATAAACATAGTAGCTTGGGGAAAATTAGGAGAATTTTGTAGTAAATACTTTAAAAAAGGCCAACAAGTTGGAATAATTGGTAGAATACAAACTAGAACTTGGGATGATGACCAAGGACAAAAGCATTATGTTACAGAAGTTGTAGCAGAAGAAGCATATTTTGCTGATAGCAAAAGAGACGGAGATGCTGGTTCATCAACATTTGATGCTACATTTGGAGCAATGCCAAATACAAACTCTGGTTCAAGTTCTGACTTTGAAATCTCATCTGGAGATGATTTACCATTCTAGAGATGAATAAAAATTAAAGCAAAGGGGGTAAGACAAATGGCAGATAATAAAAAGAATAAGAGAAATAATAGAAACAATAATTCTGATAGCGATTACAATCCAAGATTCAGAAAAATGAGAAAAAAAGTATGTCCTTTATGTGCAAATAAGGATTTAGTATTAGATTACAAAAATGCTGACCAAATGAAAAAATTTGTAAATGATAAAGGAAAAATACTTCCAAGAAGAGCAACAGGTGCTTGTGCAAAACATCAAAGAGATATTACATTAGCTGTAAAAAGAGCAAGACAAATTGCAGTATTACCATATACAGCTGAATAATGATACATTGGAGACAGGTGTATTTGTATCACTTTTGATACAAGTATGCCTGCTTTTTTTGTATCTAAAAATGTGTACTGTATTATACCATAAACTTCTTAAAGTCTGTCCCTTTGTCTCATTTTTGGGACAAATGCTCCGTCCCCTTGTCCCATTTTTTGTTTAAAACTCACAAAACAGGAAATAATATATATAGTATATATTAGGAGAGATACATATGAAAGTGGGTATAGCATTATCAGGTGGTGGCATGAGGGGAATTGCGCATGTAGGAGTTTTAAAAGCATTGGAAGACAATGGAATTAATATAGAAGTTATAGGTGGAACTAGTGCGGGAAGTATGGTTGCAAGTTTATATGCTGTGGGATATAGTCCAAATGAGATATTGGAATGTTTTGAAAATAATTCTACTAAAATTGTAGGAAAAGAGAAATTTAGGTTACTGAAAGGTATTAAAAATCTAACGAATAAAAAACAAGCAGTTAGAGGCTTAAAGAATGGAAAAAATATAGAAAATGTGTTTAATGAGCTAGCTTTACAAAAAAATGTAGACAATATAAATAAAATAGAAATGCCTATAGTTATTCCAAGTGTTGATATTAAAGATTGCAAAGAATATATTTTTACTAATAAAATTCCAAAAGTGGATTTAAATGATGATAAAAAATATATAAATACAATAAGTGTAGGAGAGGCAGTAAGGGCAAGTAGTAGTTTTCCTGCTGTGTTCAACCCATGTACTATAGAAACCCATGCTTTTATCGACGGAGGAGCATTAGATAATGTTCCTGTTGAAGAGGTAAAAAAACAAGGTGCAGATGTAGTGATTGCCGTTAAATTTGACGGGGATAAAATAAATGATGATAGTAATTTAATGGATATAGTAATGAAAACAATAGACATTATGGGGAGTAAAATAGCAGAACAAAACTTAGAGAAAAGTGATTTAATTATAAATATAAATACTGGAAAAATGGGATTGCTAGACACTGATAATATGCAGAAGTGTTATTGGTGTGGCTATAAAGCAGTTCAAGATAATATAGAGGGTATAAAGAAATTGGTTTATAGCAAAGAGTAGTTTATTTTCATAAATGTCACAAAATGATATATTGGGGACAGGTGTAATTGTGTCAAAAGTGATACAAAAACACCTGTCTCTTTTGTGACAAATTTACATAAAAACATTGAAAAAACATGAAAAAAATGGTATTATTATATATGTTGATATATATATCGATATATATGTCGACATATATTAAATTATGTGATGATGAAAAATAAAGAGGAGTAAAACAAAAACTATGAATAAATATATAAAATATGCAGTAATTGCAATAGTTGTAATAGCTGTTATAGCATTACTTGTAGTGTTAAATATGAATAGAAATAATAGCAAAAATGAGGAAGATAGTAACACGAAAATTGTTACTTCATTTTATCCTATGTATATTATTGCAGAAAATCTTACTGAAGGTGCAGAAAATATAGAGCTTGTTAACATGGCAGATGTGAATGTTGGGTGTTTGCATGATTATACTTTAACTACTGAAGATATGAAAAAAGTAGAAAATGCAGATATTTTTATTGCAAATGGCTTAGGAATGGAAAGCTTTATAGATAAAATAATTGAAGCCAATAGTAGTATGCAAGTAATTGATTCAAGTAGCAATATTACTAATACAATTACAGATGAAGATGAAACAAATGCTCATATATGGACAAGCATAGAAAATTATATTACTCAAGTTGAGAACATTGCAGCTGGATTGAAAGCAAATAATCCTGAAAATGCAGATATATATGATAGAAATGCTAATGAATATATAGAAAAGTTAAATGAATTACAGAATGAATATAAAGAAGAATTAGCTGACTTAAATGGAAAAAAAGCAGTTGTTTTAAATGAGGCTTTTGAGTATATGGGACAAGAGCTTGGATTAGATACGATAGTTATAAAAACAGACCATGAAGAAAGCACTTTATCTGCAGAGGTATTAAAGAATACAATAGATGAAGTTAAAAGAGAAGAAATAGATATGATTATTATTGACAAGAACGACAATAAGGCAAATGCTGAGACAATTGCCAATGAAACAGGAGCAAAAATTTATGAGCTAAATTCTGGGTTAACTGGTTCATTGGACAAAAATGCATACATAGACGGTGTTAGAGAAAATATGAGTATTTTAAAAGAAAACTAAGAAAGGAGACATGGTGTATTCTATACCATATAGAAGGAAATGGAAAAAGCATGTGGTTTGCACTGTACAAAAATAAATAATATAAGTGTAAAAATAGGTAAAGATGTAATATTAAAAAATGTTAGTATTCATATTCATTGTGGAGAGCTTACAGTTATTATTGGACGAAATGGAGCTGGAAAGAGTACATTGCTTAAGGCGATTCTAGGTGAAATTGAGCATACTGGAAATATAACATTTGTAGATAAAAAAGATAATGTTACTAAAAAAATAAAAATAGGATATGTTCCACAAAGTATTAATGTAGAAAGACATATGCCTACAACAGTGTATGATCTTTTTGCATCATGTATTACACATATTCCGGTTTTTTTGAAAAAGGATAAGAAAATATATAATGAAATCAAAGAACACTTAAGAATATTTGGTGCTGAAAATTTAATAGATAAAAGTATTGGAGATTTATCAGGAGGAGAATTACAAAGAGTGCTTATTGCTATAGCAACAAAGCCTACTCCAAATTTACTTATATTAGATGAGCCGATTTCTGGTATTGATAGAAATGGAATCCAAGAATTTTACAACATTATTAGTAAATTAAAAGCTGAATATGATATGTCAATAATATTAGTTTCGCATGATTTGGAATTAGCAAAAAAATATGCAGATAAAGTAATTTTACTTGATAAAGAAGTAATTAAAGAAGGAACGCCAAACGAAGTTTTTAATAGTTTGGAATTTAGAAATAGATTTGGAGAATTAGGATAATAGGATAATAATAGAAATTTATAGAAATGAGGTAAAAATGGAAATAATAGATAGTATACTAGAAATATTGCTACCATTTGAATTTATAGATTATGAATTTATGAAAAATGCATTATTAGCCATTATATTAATTTCACCAATATTTGCAATATTAGGAACAATGATAGTTAACAACAAAATGGCATTTTTCTCAGATGCATTAGGTCATTCAGCATTAACAGGAATTGCTATACGGAAGCTTGCTTGGAATAAGTAATCTAAATATTGGAATGATAATATTTGCAATAGGTTTTGCAATACTTCTAAATTATGTAAAAAATAAAACTACATCAGGAGCAGATACAATAATAAGTGTGTTTTCATCAATTGCAATAGCACTGGGATTAGCTATTTTGGCACAAACAGGGAATTTTAATCAATATTCTAGCTATTTAGTAGGAGATATCTTAAGTATTACAGACCAAGAGATATTATATGTATTTTTAATTGCAATTGTAGTACTTGTATTTTGGTATTTTACATTTAACAAATTGCATTTAATAAGTATTAATAGTGCACTGGCAAAAAGTAAAGGAATAAAGACTAAAAAAATCGATAATATATTTGCAGTATTAATAGCAGTAGTAGTAATGGTATCAATTAGGTGGATAGGAATACTACTTATAAACTCATTATTGATATTACCAGCAGCATCAAGTAGAAATATTGAAAAAAACATGAGAAGTTATCATTTATTTGCAGTAATATTTTCACTATTCTCAGGAATAGCAGGAGTAATTGCTTCATATTACTTTAATATACCAACAGGCCCAATGATTGTTATAATTTCAGGTGCTATCTATTTCATTACCTTGGCCAAAAGGGACACTCACAAAAGTCCAAGAACTTGGTCAAAAGGGACACTCCTAAAAATCCAAGAACCTGGTCAAAAGGGACACTCCTAAAAGTCCAAGAACTTGGCTAAAAGGGACACTCCTAAAAGTCCAAGAACTTGGCCAAAAGGGACACTCCTAAAACAACCCAGTAACCTAGAAATAAGTGCTTGGAAGAATTGTGTTGTTATTAAAGATTTAAAAATATAGTTTATTTTTGTATAAAACCAGCGTTAAGGTTGAAATTAGAATTTAATGGAATGTGAAATATATAAAATGAGCAAATTAGTCTATTGTATATAGAATGTGCAAAGTAAGTTATAAAAAATAAAATGCAAAGGGGAGAGATTATGGAAAAAAAGAGAATTTTAACAGGTGATAGACCAACAGGAAGATTACATATCGGCCATTATTTTGGCTCTTTAAAAACAAGAGTTGAAATGCAAAATTCAGGAAAATATGACCCATATATATTAATTGCTGATGTTCAAGCGTTAACAGATAATTTTAATAATCCAGAAAAAGTAAGAAAAAATGTTAGAGAAGTTATGCTTGATTATTTATCAGTGGGAATAGATCCAGAAAAAACAACAGTATATATTCAATCTATGATTCCGGAAGTTGCTGAACTTACAGTTTTTTATTCTAATTTAGTTACTATTGCAAGACTTGAAAGAAACCCAACTGTAAAAACTGAGATTGCCCAAAAAAGAGATGTTTTTGGAGAAAGTGTAACATATGGATTTTTAGGATATCCTGTAAGCCAAGCAGCTGACATAACTGCTTTTGAAGGAGAGCTTGTTCCAGTGGGAGAAGACCAACTTCCATTGATAGAACAATGCAGAGAGATTGTAAGAAAGTTCAACAAAATTTATGGAGAAGTTTTGATAGAGCCAGAAGCGGTATTGTCATCTAGCAAGAGAATCAAAGGATTGGACGGAAATGAAAAAATGGGTAAATCTTTAGGAAATGCAATTTATTTGTCAGACACCCCAGAAGAAATAACTAAAAAAGTTATGAGTGCAGTAACAGACCCAAATAGAATAAGAAAGGATGACAAAGGAAATCCAGATATTTGCATGGTAGCATATTATCATAATTTATTTACAAACAAAGACGATTATAAAGCAGTATGTGAAGAATGTAGGGCTGGGGAAAGAGGCTGTGTAGCTTGCAAAAAAGAGCTTGCAAAAAATATAATAGATTTCTTAGCTCCAATTAGGGAAAAAAGAAAATATTATGAAGAAAGACCGGAAGTTGTTGACCAATTGTTGATAAAGGGTACCGAAAAAGCAAGAAAAACTGCAAAAGAAACAATGAAAAAAGTTAAAAAAGCCATGAGATTAGACTATTTTGAGAACATGTAGGGAAGAATGATTGGAATGAAATACTAATAAAAAATAAAAAGTATACAATCCTTTATTAGTATTGTCAACTTAGTATATTAAAAAAGAACAAAAGAGGTATAAAAGCTAAGATTTAAGCAAATTTTACGATAGAATAAAAGGCAAAATCAAAATAAAATTTAGAATGGAGAAGAATAATGTTTACAGATTATGCAAAAATTGTTGCCAAAGCTGGTAATGGCGGAAATGGCGCAATTTCATTTAGAAGAGAAAAGTATGTGGCTGCAGGAGGACCTGACGGAGGAGACGGAGGAAAAGGCGGAGACATATATTTTGTGGTAGATCCTGACAGTAATACACTAATTGATTTTAGATATAAGAAAAAATTCAAAGCGGAAAATGGAAAAAATGGTGAAGGAGCACATAAATTTGGAAAAAGTGGAGAGAGTCTATATATCAAAGTTCCAATAGGAACAATAGTAAGAGATGCCAAAACTAATAAAGTGCTTGCCGATTTATCTCGTAAAGGACAAAAAGAATTGATATTAGCTGGTGGAAGAGGCGGAAAAGGAAATTCACATTTTGCTACATCTACTAGACAAGCCCCTAGATTTGCACAAGACGGAGAAAAAGGAGAAGAAAAGGAGCTAATTTTAGAATTGAAATTATTAGCTGATGTGGGATTAATAGGATTCCCAAATGTAGGTAAATCAACATTTCTTTCGATGACTACTTCGGCAACTCCAAAAATTGCAGATTATCATTTTACAACATTGGAGCCAAACTTAGGAGTGGTGAAAACAGATTATGGCGATAGTTTTGTTATAGCTGATATTCCTGGAATTATTGAAGGGGCAAGTGAAGGAACTGGCTTAGGGTTGCAATTTTTAAGACATATAGAAAGAACAAGATTGTTGCTTCATGTAATTGATGTGTCTGGCTCAGAAGGAAGAAATCCAGTAGAAGATTTTTATACAATAAATGAAGAGTTAAAAAATTATAGTGAAAAGCTAAGCAAAAGAAAACAAATAATTGTAGCAAATAAAATAGATGTTATGCAAGATGAAAAATTATACCAAGAACTAGAAGAGGTTGCAAAAAAAGAAGGATTAGAAATATTCAAAATATCTGCTGCTACAAATCAAGGGGTATCAGAACTTATTAAACATGTATCAGAAGTTTTAAAAACTCTTCCAAAAGAAAATTTGGTAGAAGAAACAGAACAAAAAGTATACACATTAGAAGATGAAGATGATTATAGAGTAGAAAAAGAAGACGGTAAGTTTGTAATTAGAGGCGAAGCGGTAGAGCGAGTTATGAGAAGAGTAAACATAGCAGATAATGAATCACTATACCATTTCCAAAAAAGTTTAGATAACTTGGGAGTAAATCAAAAGTTAAAAGAAATGGGCATAAAGGACGGAGACATTGTAGTAATCGATGACTATGAGCTAGAATGGGAAGATTAATTTTGATTTTTTATTAAAAAAGCGAAAAAATGTTTGACATTTTTTTGTTTGTATGATACTATTAGGTAAATTGAATTTTGGGGGGATTTCAATGCCTAGAAAAAAGAAGAATGTAGAATTGTCTCAAAGAGAAAAACAGATACTTAGATATATTACTAAACAAATAATAGAAAATGGTTATGCACCTTCGGTTAGAGAAATAGGAAGAGCAGTAGGACTAAGTTCAACTGCAACAGTCCATACATATCTAAAAAAATTAGAAGAAATGGGCTACATTAGAAAAGAAAATCAAAAAGGAAGAACTCTAAGAGTTATAAGAGATGAAAATAACGAACAATTCCGTAGAGGGCCTAAGGGTAATACTTCTAAAGCATTCTACAATAGAAAAGAAATGGTTGATGTTCCAGTAATAGGAAAAATTACTGCAGGATCACCTATTTTAGCTGTAGAGAACATAACAGACACACTTCCTATTCCTGTTGATTTTGTTGGTAACAGTCAAACTTTCATGCTAGTAGTTAGCGGTGAAAGTATGATAGAAGCTGGAATTTTAGACGGAGATTTAATTTTAGTAAGAAGACAAAATGTTGCAGAAAATGGAGAAATTATAGTTGCATTAATAGAAGACGAAGCTACTGTTAAAACATTTTATAAAGAAAAGGATCATATAAGATTACAACCAGAGAATAGTACAATGGATCCAATAATAGTTCCAGATTGTAAAATTCTTGGAAAAGTAATAGGAGTATTTAGAAAAATGTAAATATAAATTAAATAAGAAGGGATTGAAATAAAATGAGTTACACGGATTTCTGGTTTGTTGATACAAGAGTCCAGACTAGAAACTTAAGAAGATATCTCATCTATTTTATAATAATATTTGCATTTGTATCAATAGGAACATTTTTTACAATAAAAACAATGTATCATAATATTTCTGCTTATGAAATACTTTCAACAAATCCTGTTGTTACAGTTAATGAAGCAAAAGCTACTAATGTAAATGGTTATATAAAAGGGGAAGTAAGAAACGAAAGTGAAGAAGAAATAAGTAATAAATTTTTATGTTTTGTTCTTTGTAAGGACAATAATGAAGTAATTGGATTAGAATATATAGAAATAGGAACATTATCAGCTGGGGAATCGAAAACCTATGAATTAGATTTTAAAAGGGATAATGTTAATCGATTCTATGTATTATTAACTGATACAAAAGTATAATAAAATAATTAAGTGAAATGTATAATTTAGTTACCTTTTAATATAATAATATTATTAAAAGGTAATTTTTTCTTGCAATTTTAAAAAAGTATTTGCTATTTTACAGTAAATGTAATATAATTGTAACGAAAATGTAACAAAAATGAAATATAACTGAAATATTAGAAAGGAAAGATTGGGTATGTTTAAGTGGGGACAAGACATAGGAATAGATCTTGGAACAGCAACTGTTATTGCATATGTTAAGGGGAAAGGAATTGTTCTAAGAGAGCCATCTGTTGTAGCAGTAGATAATAACACTGGAGATGTATTGGCAGTAGGTAAAGAAGCTAGAAGAATGCTCGGAAGAACACCAGGCAACATTGTTGCTACTAGGCCACTAAGAGAAGGCGTAATTTCTAACTATACTGTTACAGAAAAAATGCTTAAATATTTCATAAATAAAATATGTGGAAAATTTGTTTTTTCTCCACGAATAATGATTTGTATACCTTCACAAGTTACAGAAGTTGAGAAAAAGGCTGTAATTGACGCTGCATCACAAGCTGGTGCACGAAAAGTATTCTTGATAGAAGAGCCAATAGCAGCAGCTATTGGTGCAGGAATAGATATATCAAAACCATGCGGAAATATGGTTGTTGATATTGGAGGAGGAACTACAGACATAGCCGTTATATCTCTTGGAGGTTCAGTTGTTAGTGAATCTTTAAAAGTTGCTGGAGATAAATTTGACGAAGCAATAGTAAAATATATAAAGAAAAAACACAATATAATGATTGGAGAAAGAACCGCAGAAGATTTGAAAATTAATATAGGTTGTGTATATCCAAAAATACAAGACACAGAAATGGAGATTAGAGGAAGAGATTTGGTAACAGGTTTGCCCAAAAATGTTACAATTCACTCTAGTGAGATGTTAGAAGCTTTAATTGAACCTGCAATGCAAATAGTAGATAGTGTGCATTCTGTTTTGGAAAAAACACCACCAGAACTTGCAGCAGATATTAGCGACAGAGGAATATACATGACTGGTGGAGGATGCTTGATTGACGGATTAGATAAATTACTTCAAGCCAAAACTGGAATAAATGTAATGATTGCTGAAGAAGCTATATCATGCGTGGCTCTAGGAACTGGAAAAGCGCTAGATAATTTGGACACCATAGATAGAAGAAAATAAAAAACAAGGTGGAAAAGTATGAATAAAACTAAAAGGAAAATTTTTGAAACATCAATGAAACTATTTGCTGATAAAGGATATGATGCAACAAGTATAGAAGAAATTACAGCAACAGTCGGAGTAGCAAAAGGGACATTGTATTATCATTTTTCAAGTAAAGAAGAAATCTTCAACTTCCTAGTAGAAGAAGGGGTAAAATTACTAAAAAATAGTATTAGCATAAAAACTGCAAAAATGACTAATTCACTAGATAAAATAAGAGCAATAGTATTAATACAAATCAAGATTTTATTCAAATATGAAAACTTTATGACAATTATACTAAGCCAAATTTGGGGTAATGATGATAGAAGTAAAATGTGTAAAAAATATGTATTTGAATACATACAAATAATAGAAGGAATAGTAAAAGAAGGAATTAAGAAAAAAGAAATTGTCGATAAAGATGCAGATATAATTGCATCAGGAATTTTTGGCTTTACTTGTTCTAGTTTTATATATAAAATGAGACACGAAGAAGTAGATGTTCAAAAATTATTTGAAGAGATAGACAATTTATTCTTAAAAAAATTAAGAGCGGTAAAATAAATGTCGTTTGGGGACAGGCTTTAAAACGACAACTTTGTCGCTGAGGGACAGGCCTAAAACGACAACTTTGTCGCTGAGGGACAGGCCTAAAACGACAAACCTGTCGCTAAAAGGACTGTCCCTAAACGACAGAAATTAAGAGAGGGAGTTTTTATGAGAATATTAAAAGATTTTAAAATACCAGATTTCAAATTTCCAAAATTTAAAATGAAGGAATTAGATGAAATAGAAGAAGTAAAGGTTGATTATGAAAAGATAAAAAAAGCGGAAGAAAATAAAAAGAAAAAAGAGAAAAAGAATTATGAAGGAACTCATTTTACAACAGTAAAAGAGATGTTTATTAATTCTTCTAAAGAGTTTGCAGATAGAACTCTATTATTAGAGAAATTCAATGCAAAGGGAGATTGGACTGAAATTACATACAATCAATTCAAAAATGAAGTAATTGGACTTGGCACAGCTTTAACAAGAAAATTAGATTTAAAAGATACAAGAATAGTCATAATCGGAGAAAATACTCATCATTGGTATTTATCATATATGACTATGCTTTGTGGAGCAGCTATTGCAGTTCCAGTTGATAAGGAACTTCCTGAAAATGAAATAGAAAATGTTATAAAAAGATCAAAAGCTTCTGCAATAATATATTCTACTAAAAAAGCGGATGTAATTAAAAAAATAGCAGACAATGTACCAGATGTAAAATACTTTATTCAAATGAATTCTGACCAAGAGATAGAAGGAAGATTCGTAGGATTAGATTATTTAATTGAAGAAGGAAAAGCGTTAGTAAATGGCGGAGATAACAGCTTTATGAGCATAGAAGTGGAGCCAGATACTTTTAGAGTACTTATATTTACATCAGGAACTACTTCAAATGCGAAAGGAGTTATGCTAAGCTATAGGAATTTAGCAGAAAATGTTAATGCAGCTACAGCATATGTAAAATTAACTCCAGATGATAGATTAATGTCAATTCTACCACTTCATCATACATATGAGTCTTCTATTGGATTTTTGCTACCTTTTGGAATTGGAGCTTCAATTAGTGTGTGTCAAGGGTTAAAACACATTGTTTCAGATTTGCAAGAAACAAAGCCAACAGCACTTTTAACTGTTCCATTGCTTGTAGAAAACCTATATAGAAAAATAAATGCAAATATCAAGAAAAGCAAAAAAGACGGTTTAGTAAACTCTATGATCCATGTTACAAATGCATTAAAAGCCGTAGGTGTAGATATTAAAAGAAAAGTTTTTAATGAAATATATGAAAATTTAGGTGGAAGAATTAGAATAATAGTTTCTGCAGCAGCTCCTATTGATGCTAAAATTGGTAAATGGATTGAAGACATAGGAATACTATTTTTACAAGGATATGGACTTACAGAGACAGCACCTATTGCGGCATTGACACCTGATTTTGAGCCAAGAGTTGGGTCAGCAGGAAAAGCAGTTGTTGGGGCAAAACTTAGAATAGATAATCCAAACGAAAATGGAGAAGGAGAAGTATTAATTAGTAGTAGAACTTTAATGCTTGGATATTATGAAGATGAAGAAGCTACAAAAGAAGCTACAAAAGAAGCTATATTTGAAGAAAATGGCGAAAGGTGGTTTCATTCAGGAGATGTTGGCTACTTAGATAAAGACGGATTTTTATACATCACAGGAAGAAGTAAGAATGTAATAGTAACACAAAACGGTAAAAATATTTATCCAGAAGAAATAGAAATGCTTTTAGCAAAACATACAGAAATAAAAGAATGTATGGTTTATGGAAAAGAAGTAGAAGGTGAAAAAGAATTAATTATAACTGCTAGAGTGATTCTAAATTATGAAGAAATTGAAGAAAAACATGGAAAAGATTTAGATGAAGAAGAGGTTTATAAAATAATTTGGAATATTATAAAAGAAGTTAATAAAGGATTAACTTCATATAAAGCAATTAAGAAATTAGAGATAAAACATGACGAATTTGTAAAAACAACTACAATGAAAATAAAGAGATTTGAAGAAATTAAGAAGAAATAAATATAGTTGCAATTCATGGCATTAATTTTTATATGAACAATGTATGTTTGAAAATTGTTATTTTCGGCCCCCAACATCGTACAAACTGTAAATGCTCAAATTTTTTTCGCATAACAGTTTGTAAACTTGTTGGTCCCCACCTTTAGCACTCAAATAAAAATTTTAAACATACATTGTTCAATATTTGTAATAATTGTGAATTGTAACTTTCCGTAAGAAAAAAAGACAAATAATTACAAAAAAACTATTGACTTAGAAGAAAACTTGTAATAAAATTATAATGAAATGTAGAAAACAAACATCCTATAAAATGGAAAAACACTTACGGAAATAAGCGTTACATAGGATAAAGGAGGTAGTGTTTACAATGTCTAGATCTGGCATAGTAAACGTGAGAATGGTAATCACGGAAGAAAAGATTTTATCAAATATTGATAAAGTACAAAAATTAATAAATCCAAATAG
>CALXZF010000123.1 GCA_944393165.1 uncultured Clostridia bacterium | reverse complement strand
AGTTTGAACATTTAATAAAAGTAAAGTAAAGGTGTGGATAACTAGTCCGCAAAAACAATCAATTACCATATATTACCAAAATGCTTGATGTAAATTGAATTTTCTTAAATTTACTCTTTTTTACTGTAAAAGTGTAACTTCTCTTGACAAACCAAAAAAAAATTAGTATAATCTTATAGTATCAAATAAGAGAAAAGATATACATATACAATAGATAATTTTAAGGGAGGGAAAAAAATGGCACAACCAAAAAGAAGATGGTCAAAACAAAGAACACATTTAAAAAGATCAACATGGAAATTGGAAAATCAAAACTTAGTTGAATGTTCACATTGTCACGAATTAATTAGACAACATACTGTATGCCCAACTTGTGGATATTATGACGGAAAAGAAGTAGTTGCTAAAAGTGCAGACTAGAAAAAGTGAGTAGCTTAAGAAAGCTGCTTATTTTTTTGCAAAAAAATAATTGACAGAACAAACATAAATGATATAATGTTTCTGGGACAGGGGGACGGAGCATTTGTCCCAAAACTGAGACAGAGGGACAGACCTAAGTTGTAAGTGTGTCCCCGTATCCCAAAATTGGGACAAATGCTCCGTACCCCTGTCCCAGTTAAAGGAGAGAAAAATGAAGCAGAGAATAGATAAAATAAATTATTATTTGAATATTGCAAAAACTGTAGCAGAGAGAAGTACATGTTTGAGAAAATATGTTGGGTGCGTTATAGTAAAAAACGATGAAATAATTGCAACACGGATATAATGGTGCTCCAAGAGGAAGAAAAAATTGTAATGAATTAGGATTTTGCTCAAAAAAGAAGTTTTTTCCGGATTTAAGACATGCAGGGTATGATGCATGCAGGTCTGTTCATGCAGAGCAAAATGCAATAATAAGTGCAAAGAGACAAGACATGATAGGTTCAACATTATATTTGGTATTGTTTAATCCAGAAACTGGAGAATATGAAGAAGGTGCTAACTCTTGCCAAATGTGCAGAAAGCTTATTATAAATGCGGGAATTGAAAAAGTTATTGTAAGAGATTTAAATGAAGTTGGATATAGAATAATTAATGTCCAAGACTGGATAGATAATGATGATTTGTTAAATGGCAAAATAACTTATTAAAACCGCAAATGCAAATAAATATAATATACATATATAATAAAAATCAAAATAATATAGAACAAGGAGAATCAAATGAAAAAGTTAATTGAATGGTTAAAAACGAAACGCTGGATACATTATTTATTAATTATTATTGTAGGTATATTAGTTTGTATACCTTTTTTGTGGGTACAAATAAAAATGAGTGATGACGGTAAATTCCACTTGTTAAGATTAATAGGATTGGATAATGCTTTTAAATATGGAAGCTTTCCTTTTTTAGTATTTCCATTTTTTTGTAAAGATTGGGGTTATAGCATGATGACATTTTATCCACCTCTTGTAACTTATATCCCATACATATTAAGCTTTATAACAGGCATGTTTTCTGACGGCTTAAAATTCTTTGCTATGCTTACAACAAGCTTGTCTGGAATTTTCATGTACAATTTTATTAATGAAGTTACAAAGAAAAAAGGAATTGCACTTATTTCAGCAATTTTGTATGTGATTATGCCATATAGATTTGAAAATTTATTTAATAGATATGCTATTGGAGAGTTTACCGCATTTGTATTTATTCCACTAGTATTTCAAGGACTGTACAATTTATTACATGGAGATAAAAAAAGGCATTATTATATTGCAATAGGAGCGACAGGTTTGTTACTTACACATACAATTTCTACATTGTATACAGCACTTTTTTGCTTAATATATGTAATATTTAATTATAAATTATTTTTTGACAAAGATGTAATAAAAAAATGTGTTATCAATGTTATATTTATTTTGCTTATGTCAGCAATGTTCTTAATCCCTATGCTTGAGTTTAGTAGTCAAGCAGAATATGGAATACTTGATTCAAGCATAATGAAAACAGATTCTGCATCGGTTGCTAAAAAAACAATTGAACCATGGCAATTTTTAAAAGACAAAATAGAAGAAAATGCAGTGTCTTTTGTAGTTGGAATACATTTTATAATAATGGCTTTGTTAGGAATATTGGCATATAGAAATATTGATAAAAAATATAGAGATTTTTATATTACTTTCACATTACTAGGAGTAATTTCACTAATAATGTGTACTAACCTATTCCCATGGCAAATTATGCCAAATTTCTTAGCAACATTACAATATCCATGGAGATTATTAGGATTTGCATATTTCTTCTTAATACCAGTATGTGCAATGAATGTATATTACTTAATTAATCCAATTAAAAAAGAATGGATTAGAAACATTATATATATTATAGTGGTAATACTGCTTGCTATATGTACAACTTTAGAACTAAACAAGTACAAGGAGACTGATACATCACAAGATTATGAATATGAAACCCAAAATAGAGAAAATCCACAAATTCACTATTTTTCTATAAATAGAGATAATATGCCAACAAAATCTTTGCTAAATCAAAGAGGATACCTAATGGATAGGAACGATGATGCGGTAGTGATATCAGGAAATGCAGAAATTAGCAATAAAGAAAAATTTGCACTTCATATGGAATTTGATATTACAAATGTAGAAGTTGGCACAGAGATAGAATTGCCATATTTATTCTATCCAGGATATTCTGTAAAACTAATATATAATAGGCAAGAAATAGAATTAGATACTGCAGAGTCTGACTATGGATTTATTAAAATTACTATTCCAGAGGATATAGAAGAAGGACAAATTATAATAGATTATACTGCGACAATTCTAGAAAAAACTGCATATGCAATATCTCTAGTCGCAATAATAGGATTTGTAGTTTATATAATATACTATAGAAGAAAACTTAAAGAGAGGGAAAACGATTGAAGAAAAGAATAATAGATTATTTGATAATACTTGTTTTTGTAAGTTTAATATCAATACCATTATTAAATAGCAATTTCAATATATATATTGATGACGGAGTTCAGCATATAGCACGATTAATGGGAACATCGCAATCAATTGCAGAAGGACAAATTGTACCAGTAATAATGTCACAGTTTTGTAATGGATTTGGTTACTCATGGAATATATTCTATAGCCCATTTACGGCGTATGTTCCTCTAATATTTTCGCTATTTACCGCTTCGTTTGAGCTTATGCTAAAACTATTTATGATACTTATAACATTCCTTTCTGGGATTGCAATGTATGAGTTTGTATACAAAGTTACTAAAAATAGATATGCGGGATTAATCGCTTCTGCAATTTATTTGTTCGCACCATATAGATTGACTGATACATATATGAGAATTGCGATTGCAGAACTAGCATCATTTGTATTTTTACCAATAGTTTTTCATGGAATGTATAATATTTTTAATGATGAAGAAAAAAGCATAAAAAAGAGCTTGCTCCTAACACTTGGAGCATCAGGATTAATACTTTCGCATAATGTAATTGCAATGTACACAGCAATATTTTGCTTCATATATTTGTTAATAAATATAAAAAAATTAAAAGACAAGCAAGTCCTCCAAATGCTTGGAATTAATATTGTTTTAATATTATTACTTACAAGTTTTTATACTATTCCAATTCTCGAACACAAAATGGCTACCAATTATGAAGTGTTTCAGCCAAGAAGAATGGAAAGAACAACAGAACTTATTAGAAATAAAGTGGATCCATTAGATTTAATATACACAAAGCCAAATAACTTTAGTTTTGAGATAAGCCTTGTAGCTATATTAGGAATTGCTTTAACATTTTTTGCATTCAAAAAAATAGAAAAAGAAAAGAGAAAGATGTACTGGTTTTCTTTAGCATCTGGAATTGTATGTATCATACTTTCTCTAAGATTCTTTCCATTTGAATATATGCCAAGTATACTAAAAATGATTCAATTTACTTTTAGATTATTGGAGTTTTCTACATTTTTCTTCGCTTTTATTGCAGCAATAAACTATGCTACTGTAATAAAGAACTTCAATATGAAAGATGTTATAGTGCTAAGCATAGTTGCCTATTTATTAATATTACCGCTAAACATAGTTAGCTATAATAAACAGTGGCAAGAAAGTTACCTATGGCCTGCAGTAGAAGTTAATGAAAACACTGGAAGAGTGCATGCTGGATGTGCAACATTTGAATATTTGCCAAGCAAAGCCTTTGAAAATATGGATTATATACTTAATAGAAGTGATTCATCATGTGTTTTACAAGGAAATGCAACAATAAAAAATGAAGAAAAAGAAGGCGTAAGAATGTCATTTGAATACGAAAACGCAGAGCAAAACACAATAATTGAATTACCATATATTTATTATTTAGGCTACCAAGTAGAAATAACTGATGAAAATGGAAATCAAAGCAAAGTAGACACATTTGAATCTAACAATGGTTTTGTATCATTTGAATTAACAGATACACAAAATGGAAGAGTAACAGTTCAGTATACAGGAACTACTTTAATGAAAATATCATACATTGTTTCAATTACTACTTTTATTGGAATAATTATATGGCTTGTAGTTAGTAAAGTTAGAAAAAGACAATAAGGTATAGTCAGTTTTTACTATTTGCCCATATAAAGTTACTATTCACGGCGTTTTTGTGGTAAAGCACTGTATATTTTTTATTTCTGTTTGAGTGCTTAAGGTGGGGACCGACAAGTTTACAAACTGTTAAACGAAGTTTTTACAGTTTGTACGCAGTTGGGGGCCGAAAACAGATAATACAAAATATACAGTGCTTTACCATTAGTATCAGCTGTGAACAATAACTTTATAAAACAAAAAGACTATTATTCGTTCTTGCTATTTTTCTTAGTATATAGTAAAATAGAAAAGGAAAAGTTGTTATGAACAGGTTACTGCTCTAACAGATACGAAAATGGAGGTTAAAATATGGGTAAGCCAACAGTTGCTATAGTTGGAAGACCAAATGTTGGAAAATCAACATTCTTCAATTATTTAGCAGGAAAAAGAATATCAATTGTTGAAGATACACCAGGAGTTACCC
>CALXZF010000122.1 GCA_944393165.1 uncultured Clostridia bacterium | reverse complement strand
TGGATAACAGAAAAGTTGATAAGCAGAAGTTAAATACATTACTACAATCGTTAGGACTAGAGTCGAGGAGAAAACATTTACCAAATGAATTATCTGGAGGACAGCAGCAAAGAACCTCTATAGGCAGAGCAATGATTACAAATCCTAGTATTATACTTGCAGATGAGCCTACAGGAAACTTGGATTCTAAATCAAGTGATGAAATTGTAAATTTATTAAAAAAATCTAATAAGGAATATAAGCAAACTATTATTATGATTACACACAATATAGAAATTGCTAAAATTGCTGATAGAATTTTGGAGATAGAAGACGGAAAGATTATAAGGAATGCATGATAGAAAAATTCTATAGAGACTTAAATATATTATGTAAGGAGAAAATAAATCATGAGTATTTTTAGTAAATTAACAATTAGAAATCTAAAACTAAATAAAAAGAGAACCATTGGTACAATAATTGGCATTATGCTATCAACAGCTCTTATCTGTGCAGTTGCTGGCATGGTTACTAGTTTGCAGAAAAGCATGGTTGCAACTACAGTGGATAGTACAGGATATTATCATCTAAAACTCTCAAATGTCACTAATGAAGATGCCAAAAAATTTAAGAATAACAGAGATGTTAGAGATGTAAACAGTGTAAATGATGTGGGATATTCAATGCTAGAAGGTGGAACTAATAGTCAAAGACCATATGTTCATTTATATTCATTAAATGAACCTAGTTTTAACAATATGAGTCTTGAACTAATAGACGGTAGATACCCTGAAAATAGTAATGAAATTGCGATAAATGAAGATATATTAAATAATTCTACTAAGAATTATAAAATTGGAGATACAATTACTTTAAATTTGGGAGACAGATATGCTGGAGAAGAGTATATTAATTCGGGTTGGGATTATTTGCCATATGAATATGCGTATAATGCAGACGGAAGTGCAAAAACAACCAATAATAATCTTGAAATAGAAGAGAGTAATAGTGAGCCACAAAGAATAACAGAAGAAAATTTGAAAGTAAATTATACCAAAGAATTTACAATAGTAGGAATAATATCAAATAATGATTTGCCTATAAGAAGAATTTCATATATTCAAGATGCCGGTTTTGCATGTGTTACAAATGGGATAGAAGAAGGAAAAAAAGACATATATATTTCTCTTAAAAATCCATGGAATTGTGAAGAAGATTTTAAAGAATTAATAGGATTGGATTTAAATTCAGGAGAGTTCGCAAACACAGACTATGTATACTCTATTAATTATGATTTGCTAAAATGGGAGGCTTTAAATGCAAGTGATTCTACTATGAAAATGATAGTTGCTGTATCTATTGTGGCTGTTGTAATTATAATGATAACAAGTATATATTGCATAAAAAATGCGTTTTCCATTTCGTTAACAGAAAAGATTAAAATGTATGGAATGCTTTCAAGTGTTGGAGCAACAAAAAAACAAATTAAAAGAAGTGTTATACAAGAAGGTATGATATTAAGTTTAATAGGCATACCACTAGGAATTATTGCAGGAATCCTTGCAGTGTATATACTTGTAATATTAGTAAGAAGTATTTTAAATGGTGTGGTAGAAGCTACTGTGGCATTTGACATTTCTGTTGTACCAATTATTGTAGCTATAATACTTGGAATTGTAACTGTGTATTTATCTTGCTTATCTGCAGCAAGAAAAGCAAGCAAAGTTACTCCTCTTGAAGCGATAAAAAGCTCAAATGAAATTAAAATTAATAGTAAAAAGATAAAATCACCTAAATTCATAAAGAAATTATTTGGAATGGGCGGAGTTATCGCATACAAAAATCTAAAAAGAAGTAAGAAAAAATATAGAACAACGGTTGTATCTATTGCAATTAGTGTATTTATATTTATTGCGACATCTACTTTAATAACATATGCATTTGAAGCAATGGCAGGATATTACGAGGAATATGATTATAATATTAGAGTAACATCTGCAAATAATAATGGCCAAGATTTATTGGAAATAGTAAATGACAACAATATTGAAGACTACACAATAATATATGATGTATCACATGAAGCTATGTCGTCATCAATAGAGCTAAATAACAAAGACGCATTGTCTAATTTTGCTATAGAACGCATGGGAAATGATATGGATTCATCATATTTACCACAAATAACAGTAAAAGGATTAAACAGTAAAGATTTTAAAGAATTTGCTGAAAGCTTGAATCTAAATTATGATGAAGCAAAAGACAAAATAATTTTAAATGATTATGCAAATGTGTATACAGAAGAAGGAGTAACAATAAGAGGCAGAGTTTTTGATTATGAAAAAGGAGATATGGTTTCAGGTAAGTTAAATGGAACAGAATTAAATCTGGAAATAGCAGAAATTACAGAAGAAAAACCTCGTGGATTGGAAGGAACATCATATGGAAATGGACTTATTATTATAAACATTGATGAGTATAAAGATGTAGCCGAATTTGTACCAACTTATTTGGCAATTAACACAGAAAATCCAACTGAGTTGGAAGAAAATCTTACAAGTACTTATCATGACTCATATATTTTAAACATAGAAAAGCAAGTGAACTTTTATAATGCTGTAAAACTAGTAACATCTATATTTGCATATGGTTTTATAGTAGTAATAACCTTAATAGGTATAACTAATATTTTTAATACTTTAACATCAAATATAGAGTTAAGGCAAAAAGAATTTGCAATGTTAAAGAGTATAGGAATGACTAGAAAAGAATTTGGTAGAATGGTAAATTTAGAAACAATTTTCTATTCTGCAAAAGCCCTATTATATGGAGTGGTTTTAGGGTTAATTGCATCATTTGCAATATACAAAGCATTTGCAAATTCAATGGATTTTGGCTTCATATGGCCTACAAAAGCAATATTTATCTCAATAGTATTTGTATTTGTTATAGTGTTTATTATTATGAGATTTGCAATAAGCAAAGTAAATAAACAAAATATAATTGATACTATTAGAAAAGAAAATGTATAGCAATTTTTGTGAGTGTATGATATACTCTTAAGAAAAAAGGATATAGAAAAAATGAAAATATTACTTGTGGAAGATAATAACACTATAGCAAAAGGACTAATATATAATCTACAGCAAAATGGATATGAGGCAAAATCTGCGGAAACAGTCCTAAAAGCTACAGAAATGTTAGAAAAAGAAAAATTTAATTTAATAATATTAGATATCTCACTACCAGACGGAAACGGTTTTAATTTATATAAAATAATCAAAGAAAAATATAACACTCCGGCGATATTTCTAACAGCTAGAGATGAAGAAGATGATGTGGTAAAAGGTTTAGAACTAGGTGCGGAAGACTATATAACTAAACCTTTTTCTACAAGAGAACTTTTAGCAAGAATAAATAAAATATTTCTTAGAGAAAAAAAGAAAAATATTATTAAAGTAAAAGATATTACTTGTGATTTGGATAAAATGTGTGTGTACAAGGGAGATGAAGAAATTTCTTTTTCTTCCCTTGAACTAAAAATTGTAATGCTATTATTTTCAAATATTAATAAAGTAACCACAAGAGAATATATAATAGAAAAAATATGGGATTGGACTGGAAACGATGTATTTGATAATACAGTAACTGTATATATGAAACGAATAAGAGAAAAGCTAGGAACTTCAATAATTACAACAATCAAAGGAGTTGGGTATAGAATTGATGAAGAATAAAGAAAACTTAAAAAAATATCTTATTATCACATTGGCAGTTTTTGCCATATTTTTTTCTGTATTTATAACAATAAATCTTATTGAATACAATACCATTAACAGAAACACTAATATAGCCATAAACCACATAATTAATAATATTAAAGAAAATTATCCAGAAACAGATATAAATGAAATAATTAAAATTTTAAATAGTGAGAATCAAAATGCTGAAGATACATTAAAAGAGTATGGTATTGATATTACTCAGGATACTTCAATTTTAGCCAATCAAAATGAATATAATGTATTTTTGATTTTAGATATAATTGTATTATTGCTATTTTTCATTGCAATAATATGCATATTTATTAGGTTCAAGCAAAAACAAGACAAGAAACTAGCTGAAATTACTAAATATATAGAAGAAATAAATAATGGAAATTATGCATTGGACATACTGGATAATAGCGAAGATGAACTTTCTATATTAAAAAATGAATTATATAAAATAACAGTCAAACTTAAAGAGCAAGCTGAAAGTTCATCAAATGATAAAATAAATCTAAAAAAATCCTTAGAAGATATATCACATCAATTAAAAACACCATTAACCTCAATTACGATAATGCTTGATAATTTATTGGATAATCCAGATATGGATACAAGTACACGAAATGATTTTGTAAGAAGTATATATAGAGAAATTGCTAATATTAATTTCTTCGTACAATCATTATTAAAATTGTCTAAGTTTGATGCAAACACAATCAAATTCAATAGAAAAAATGAAAATATTCGAGACATTTTAGATGAAGCATCACAGAAAGTTGCGATGATATGTGATTTGAAAAATATTGAAATAGAAATCAAAACAAATCTCGAATCACAGGTGTTTTGCGATTTTAAATGGCAGGTCGAAGCAATTACAAATATTCTAAAAAATTGTGTTGAACATTCAAATGCTAATAATAAAATATATATTTCATATGGCGAAAATAAAATGTATTCATACATAGATATAGTGGATAATGGCACAGGAATAGAAAAAGAAGATTTAAAACATATTTTCGAAAGATTTTACAAAGGGAAAAATTCAAGTAAAGACAGTGTGGGAATCGGTTTATCTCTTGCTAAAACTATAATAGAAAAAGATAATGGATATATTACAGTTCAATCTGAAATAAACAAAGGCACAAAATTTAGTATTAAATATTTAAAATGAATATATTTGTGGTATAATAGATTCTAGATGTTATACTATAAAGAAAGGAATGGGGCAAATTATGAAAGTTTTAGCAATAGGAGATATAATAGGAGATATAGGATTAAATAAATTAAAAGAATTATTACCAGATATAATCAAAAAAGAAAGTATTGATTTTGTAATTGTTAATGCAGAAAATACCTCAGGAGGAATGGGGCTTACAATTAAAGATTTTAATACTCTTTTAAACATGAAAATTGATGTTATGACAATGGGAAATCATACATGGGGCAAAAAGGATATTTTTACTTTTATAGATAATCCAAAATTAATAAGACCAGCAAATTATTCTAAAGGAGTTCCAGGAAAAGGATATAATATTTATAATTGCAAAAATAAAAAGATAGCTGTTATAAATTTAATTGGAAGAACAGATATGAATATTCTTTCTGAAAATCCATTTTTGGTAGCAGAAGAATTAGTAAATAAATTAAGAAAAGAAGCGGACATAATTATAGTAGATTTTCACGCAGAAGCAACAGCAGAAAAAATTGCAATGAAATATTTTTTGGACGGAAAAATAAATATATTATTTGGAACACATACACATGTACAAACTGCAGATGAAGAAATAACTGAAAAAGGAACAGGGTATATAACAGATTTAGGTATGACAGGACCAAAAAAATCAGTAATAGGAATGGATGTAAAAGCATCAATAAAAAGATTTGTTACTTCACTTCCAGAAAGATATAGATTGGCTGAAGGAGATGCGATTCTCAATGGTTGTGTATTTGAAATAAATGATGAAAATTGTAAAACTATAAACATACATAGAATAAGCTATAAATAAGTGTCGAAAAATGTCGAAAGCACACGATGAATTTTTCCTTTTTTTACCAAAAAGCTATAGACAATTTCCAGAAATTGTAATATAACTATTATTGTTGATTAAGACAATTTTAAATTATAGGTCACATGAAAAAACCTATAAAGGAAGGAAAGGTAGTAAAAATGGAAATTTTAAAAATCTCATCAAAATCAAATCCAAATTCAGTAGCGGGAGCTATCGCAGGTTTGGTAAAGGAATCTAACAAGGCAGAAATGCAAGCAATAGGAGCAGGAGCACTTAATCAAGCTGTAAAAGCTGTAGCCATAGCAAGAGGATTTGTTGCACCTTCAGGAGTTGACTTAGTTTGTATACCTGCATTTGCAGAAGTCGAAGTGGAAGGAGAAGATAGAACAGGTATTAAACTTATTGTAGAATCAAGAAAATAATTAAGAAAATATATAGGGGGCACATTTTAGATTGTGCTTCTTTTTGTATAAAAACGGTTGAAAAATACTTTAGATTGTTATATATTTATATTGCAAGGAGGCTATATGAAATCAAATATAATAAAATACATTTTTATTGTTTTTGCTATCTGTATAATTGGATTTGCAATATATAAAATAGGTTTTGGACAAGAAGAGCCGGTAAATGAAGAAACTAATACAGTACAAACAAATCAAAATGAAGAATCTGTATTAAACATTGGAATCTCAGATTTTGATAATATCAATCCACTTATAACAAAAAACCAAGATATAATAAGTCTTTCAACAATTTTATATGAGCCACTTCTAAAACTATCAGCTAATTATGAAATAGAATTAGGCTTGGCAGCAGAATGGTCAAAATCAAACAGTACTACATATCTTGTGAAGTTAAAAGACAATTTAAAATGGGATGACGGAAGCAGTGTAACTGGGTCTGATGTGAAATATACAATAGAAATGCTTCAAGAAGGAAAATCCGTTTATTCTGACAATGTGAAAAATGTAAAATCAGTAGAAATAATAGACGGGAACACTGTTAGAATAAGCCTAAAAAAAGAAGAACCATTTTTTGAATATAATTTAATATTTCCAATTGTTTCAAGTGAACAATTTAAAAATGAAGATTTTTATAAATCAAGATTAGCACCACTTGCAACAGGTATGTATAAAGTTACATCTGCAACAGAAGAAAACATGGAACTTGAGCAAAACGAAAATTGGTATGATTCAGCTAATAAAGAGAGAAAAATAGATAAAGTAGTAATTACTTTTTTCGATACAATGGGAGATGCATATAATAGTCTAAAAATTGGAAATATAGATTTGGTATGTACTTCTACAACAAATGTAGAAGATTATATTGGCACTATAGGATTTGTTACAAAAGAATATAAAGGAAGAGAGCTTGATTTCATAAGTTTAAATTGTGAAGATAGCATATTGCAAAATAAAGAAGTAAGACAAGCTATCAATTATGCAATAGACAAAAATAAGATTAATTCATCTGTTTTTAGTAATAACTATTATGTATCAGCTTTTCCAATAGATTATGGTAGTTATCTATATGATAAAGAGAGTAAATCTAGTTACGATAAAGAAAAAGCACAAGAAGTTTTGGAAGATGCAGGTTGGGAATATAGATATGGTTATTGGAGAAAAACAGAAAATTATACTACACAATACCTAAACTTGAACTTAGTAGTTGATAACAGCAATGAAACCAGAGTAAAAGTAGCAGAACTAATTGAAGAGCAATTAGAAGACATAGGAATAAATGTATCACTATATAGGGTATCAAATTCAGCATATAAAAATTACTTAGAAAACAAAAATTATGATATGATTATAACAGGCGTGAATAATGGCTACAGTCCTGATTTAACATACTTTATTCGGTGAAGACAATATTTCAAACTATGAAAATGAAGAAATTACAAGCATCTTAAATGAAGTTAAAAATATATCTGATACAGAACTTCTAAAAGAAAAATACAATAGAATAATTGAAATATATGAAGATGAAGTGCCTTCTATATGTTTATATAGAAATAAAAGCCAATTAGTTTATGGAATTAGGCTTACAGGAGAGGTTAATCCAAATAATTATACAGCATATAGTGGGTTTGAAAATTGGTATAGGCAGTAAAATTTTTAAGAATATCAAATTCAAATCACATTCCATTCCATATTCTCATACTTTTATAAAACATTTCATACTATTTGCAAAAATAAGAACTAAGGTTGTAAATTGTAACAACAAATTATAACAAGAACAAAGCGACGAATGTCGCCCTTTGTTCGTGCCGATTTAGGTTTCCGACTGCAAGGAGGAAATCCTAAAGGCAATAGCGATTATAGCTTTTAATTTAATAGAAATTTCGAAGAAATTTCCTATTAAATTAAAAAGAAAAATAAAAAAATAGCTTGACAAATAAAAATAATAGTATATAATACAAACAGTTGTTTTTAGAAAAATGAATTAAAATCAAAAAAATTGATGATTTAAAAATCATGATAGGAGGAAAAATAAATGAGTAATCAAAACCCAGAAAAAATGAAAGCATTAGAGGCAGCATTAGGACAAATAGAAAAACAATTTGGTAAAGGATCTGTTATGAAATTAGGGGATTTTGGAGCAATGGAAGTTGAAGCTATTCCAACTGGTGCTCTAAGCCTTGATATAGCTTTAGGAATTGGCGGTATTCCTAGAGGAAGAATTGTAGAAATATATGGACCAGAGTCATCTGGTAAAACTACACTTGCATTACATATGATTGCAGAAGCACAAAAATTAGGCGGAGAGGCAGCTTTTATAGATGCAGAGCATGCATTAGACCCAGTTTATTCTAAACATTTAGGTGTTGATATTGATAATTTGATAGTATCTCAACCAGACACAGGTGAACAAGCACTAGAAATTACAGAAGCATTAGTTAGAAGTGGAGCTATAGATATAATTGTTGTTGACTCTGTTGCAGCATTAGTTCCAAAAGCAGAAATTGACGGAGACATGGGAGATGCACATGTTGGTTTACAAGCAAGATTGATGTCACAAGCATTAAGAAAGCTTGCAGGTGTTATTAATAAATCAAAAGCAGTTGTAATCTTTATTAACCAATTAAGAGAAAAAGTTGGAGTTATGTTTGGAAATCCAGAAACTACAGCAGGTGGTAGAGCTTTAAAATATTATGCATCTGTTAGATTAGATATTAGAAAAATAGAAAATATAAAACAAGACGGAGAAGTTGTTGGAAACAGAGCAAGAGTAAAAGTTGTAAAAAACAAAGTTGCTCCACCATTTAGAGAAGCAGAGTTTGATATAGTTTATGGAAAGGGTATATCAAAAGAAGGTAATATCTTAGATATAGCTGTAAACTTAGATATAATAGAGAAAGCTGGCTCATGGTTTAGCTATAATGGAGAAAGAATTGGCCAAGGTAGAGAAAATGTAAAGAGATATTTGGCAGAGAATCCAGATATAGCAAATGAAGTAGAAAAGAAAATTAGAGATAATTTTAATGCTGCATTTGAAAAGAGCTTGGGAGACGAAGAAGTTGATGAAGAGCAAGAAAAAGAGCCAGAAGAGTAGTGGTAAAATTAGAAAAAATTTATCTAAAGAACATTGAGACATTTAGTACTCTTTGTTTGTATAAATCTATTAGTGAATTATTTGAGAAAGTATTGATATTTTAGAGAAATAAAAAATAAAACATGAAAAGAGTTTGGAAATAATATGACATATAACTTAGAAGAATTTGAAAAATTAGATAAATTAAAAACTAAAGTGATGAAATACATAATGTATAAAAAAAGA
Organism: uncultured Clostridia bacterium; assembly: GCA_944393165.1. The sequence goes on along the minus strand of CALXZF010000122.1, from coordinate 11,702 downwards.
ACAGAACAAGAAGTAAGAAGAAAGTTTAGCAATATTGAAGAACAAGATTTGTTAGATGATGTAATAGATGATTTAAAAGAAAATGGGTATATAAATGATGATAATTATATCGAAAGAGCTGTAGCAGAATTTATAAATTTAAAGAATTTATCCTTAAAAGAGCTAAAGTACAAATTAGTATCTAAAGGATTGAATAAAGATTTAGTAGATGATTATTTTTATAAAAATGCAGACACATTAGAAGAATATGAAATAAATTCTGCTAAGAATATCATCATAAAAAAGAGCAATAGTATGGAAGAACAAGATTTAATACAACACTTGTTGAAAAAAGGATACAAATTAGATTTAATAAAGATAGCTATAGAAAAAGTGGGAGAATAAAATGCAAAATATATTAACATTAGAAACTAATAAATACAAAGTAAAACTAGAGAACTTTGAAGGTCCTCTAGATTTGCTATGTCATTTAATAGATAAAAACAAAATGGATATTTATGATATAAACTTAAGTGAAATTACAGACCAGTATATTGAATATATAAATAATATGGAACGAATGAACTTAGAGATTACAAGTGAATTTTTAGTAATGGCTTCCACATTGCTATATATTAAATCTAAAAACTTATTGCCAAATCAAGTTGAGGATGAAAAAGAGCTAACTGAAGAAGAACTATTGCAGAGAATAATAGAATACAAAAAATATAAAGAAATCACAAAAAAATTTAAAGAAATGTATACAAATAACGGAAAAGTATTTTTTAAATTACCAGAAGAAATTGAGCTTCCTAAACAAAAATTAGAAGTTGAATATAAGAAAGATAAAATAGCAGAAGCATATTCTCAAATAATAGAAAAAAATGCAGCCAGATTAAACCAGAATGCTAAAAACATAGAAAAAATCGCTATTACGGAAACATATACAGTCGCAGACAAAGTAAAAACAATGTTTAGGGAATTATTACATCATAAAAAATTTATTTTTAATAATTTGTTTTCAAAGAAAAAATGCTCAAAGCCAGAAATTGTTACAGCTTTTTCAGGATTACTAGAACTTTCAAGAAGGAGCAAAGTACTTACTACACAAGAAGAGCTCTTTGGCAATATTTTAGTAGAAAAAAATAATAAGAAAAGTGTTTAAAAAAGAAAAAAATGGAAAAACTAATACTAAGTAACTTCATAAAGGAGGTTATTATGGTATTAGTTTTAATTTTTTGTACAATCTTAATTGTATTGACATTATTAATAATTCTATTTTTATTGTCCACAATAAAAATCAAGGTGGATGATTATCATGCTACGAATTTAAGAATACAAAAAGCGAAGTATAAAGTTACAATTTCTTTGTACCTATTAAATAAAATAAAATGGCTATCAGTGAAACTAAATGAAAAAAAGATTCATCAAATTAGTATAAAAATGCACTTGGATAAAATTGATATTAAAAAATTAGAAAGAGATTTTAGACTAGCAGATATAAAAGAAATTGCAAAAATAAAGCCAAAGCTAACTTTTTTAGATTTAGAAATTAAATTAGGAGTAGATGATGTAATAGTAACAACATTTATCATTCCAATATTGTGCACAATTATATCTACTACTCTACCATTTGTAACAAATAGAAAGGATATAAATTTTGTAAAATACAATGTAGAACCAATTTATAATAGAAAAAATGTATATTATATAAAGCTAAATAGCAACCTGGAAATAAAAATATTAAATCTACTTAATTCTTTATATGGAATGTATAAAAACAGAAAATATGATGTGCCAGAAAAGCAAAATATAAAATTTGGAAAAAATAAAATTGAATGTAATGTATAAATTAAGAAAAACTGGTACATATTATCAATATAAATAAAAAAAGAAAGAGAGTGATATAATATGAACGAACATCCAATAGAAGGACTTATGCAAACAGCTATGAATAGCATACAAGACATGGTCGATGTAAATACAATTATAGGAGAGCCTATTGAAACTAGCAACAATATGGTAATAATTCCAATATCAAAAGTCGGTTTTGGATTTGCAGCTGGAGGAAGTGAATTTAGAGGGGAAACACTTGACGAATATACTAAAAAGGAAAAAGAAGAGCAGGTTCAATATAGATTACCATTTGGAGGAGGTGCAGGTGCTGGAGTAAGCATTTCACCAGTTGCATTCTTAGTAGTAAGTCCAAATAATGTTAAACTATTACCTGTAAATCATTCATCAGCAATTGACAAACTAATGGATTATGTACCAGATTTAATGGAAAAAGTAAATTGCTATATGAACAAATCTATGCAAAACAGAAAAGAAGAAAAAAAGGAAGAAGCCAAAAGACTAGATAGAGAGCACAAAGAGGCAAAAGAGACAATTGAAAATTTAACAGAAACTATACAAAATGTAAATAATAGAATCCGTCCAAGAAGAAGTAGAATGGGACATAACCAAACGAATACAACACAGAATATAGTTCCTACAGATTATGAGTATGAATATGATGAGGGAGAAGACGGAAACAATTTTGAAGAAGAATAGAAAAAGGAAATTCAAGTGTGAATTTCCTTTTTGGTATCATACTTCAAAATCTAGAATAATAACTCTGTCTGGCGTGAATTAATTTTGTCGCCAATTGTTCTTCTTCTTTTTCTGGAAGTACAATATTGTTGTCAACTCCTGTTCCAAGCATAATATTAGGTTTTACGACTGGTCCATGGTAATCACTGCCTTTAGTAATCAGCAAATCATACTTTTTTGCAAGTGATTTAAAATAAGCCATTTGCTCTTTAGTCTGGTTAGAATGATAGCATTCTAATCCTGCTAAACCATACGACTTTAGCTCAACAATCGTGTTTTCTAAATGGATATTATTGAGATTTAAAGTTTGAGGATGAGCTAAAACTGGAATTCCTCCAGATTCGGTAATTATTTCAATTACTTCTTTAGGAGAATAAAGATACTCTCTTATCTCTTTAAAAAGCGGTTGGTTAAAATAGGTATTGAAAATCTCATTTTTTTCTTTAATATATCCCTTGTCTAGAAATATTTTCGCAAAATGCGGTTTGCCAATAACTTTTGAACCAGCAACTTCTTGTAATTCTCGTAATGTAATCCTGAATCCTAGTTTATTGAATAATGAGATAAACTCATTATTTCTTTTGTTTCTTCCGTCAACTAACCATTGTAATTTCTCTTTTAAAGAACTAGCTTTATAGTTAATGAAATAACCTAAAATATGCATTTGACCTTTGGAAACCTTAGCATTCATCTCAATTCCAGGAATAAAAATAATTGGACTTCTTTTGGCTTCTTCCATTGCATACTCAATGCCGCTTATAGTGTCATGGTCGGCAAGTGCTAGAACCCTAATATTTTTTTTCTCTGCTTCTTGAAATAATTGTGAAGGAGTTAACTCGCCATCCGAATATGTCGAATGGACATGCAAATCAATAAAATTTCTCGTTTGTGTCATATAAAATGCCTCCTTATCTTTCGTTCGTTTTGCCCGAGAGTGGCAAAATAAGTTCAACATAGGTTTATACCTACAAGACTAGTTTACCATAAAATGGAAGAAAAAGCAATAACCTTAAAGTGTATGCATAAAACAAAAATTAGAGAAAATACCAAGGAGTATACATAAAACAGCAGCTAATTTGAAAAAAGGTCTAAATTATGTTAAAATATAAGTAGTTACACAAAGGAGGAAGAAGTATGAATTATGATGAATATTTTTTCATCGGATTTATCTCTAATTATGGCGATGTAATCCGGACAGATGATGTATGGTTCAACCATACAAAATTAGCAGAAAAAATTGTAGCAGAAGATAAACTGCTACAGATGAAGATGTCGAAAAGCAAACATTATATTGCGATTGACTTCTTAATTCATGATATGGGCTATCTGAAAGTAGGAAACCGAAATCGGAAAGAAATTCTATATTCTAGTAGCAAAAAACTGTCTAAGGAGGTTAAAGACTATATATTATTATATAGATCTTTAGGTTATAAGGAAGAGATAATGTAAGAGAAAACCATGGGAAATTAAAATAAGTTTCTCATGGCTTTTCTCATGTTTAGCTTCTTAGCATATTAAACCAATTTTCATATACATATGCTGATATACTGAAAAATGTTTTCTTTTCTACAGACGATGCAGCCAAGATATTTGTTTTTCCAACTTCTTCTCCATTTAATGTATATATTATTTCTCCAACTTTTTGCCCTTCATAAACTGGTGCTGCAAGATTTTCAATAATATTAACTGTTTGCTCAATATTTTTATCTTCGCCTTTTTTTACTAAAACGCCAACATCACTTTCTAATATCAAATTTACTTTGCTTGTTACGCCTTTTGTTACTTCAGCTTCCTTCAAAACGGTTCCTTTAGTTGCCAAATCTTTATATTGATAATTACTAAATCCATAATCCAACAATTTTTGAGCCTCGGAGAATCTTATCTTTGTTGTAGGAGCTTTCATAATAACTGCTATTAAAGATAATCCGTCTCTTGTAGCACTTGCAGATAAATTATATAATGCCACAGATGTTGAGCCAGTTTTAAGTCCGGTTGCACCTTTGTAATTTCTAATCAATTTATTAGTGTTAACAAGTTCAGATTCTCCATTTCGTAATGTGTCCATCCAAATTGTTGTGTAATTCAAAATTGTAGGATGATTGTTAAGTAACTCTCTAGACATTAAAGCAATATCATAAGCTGATGTAACATGACCGTCTTCATCAATACCATGGCAATTTTTAAAAGTAGTATCATTCATGCCTAATTCTTTTGCTCTTGCATTCATTTTTTCAACAAAAGCTTCTTGGCTACCACATAAGTAGTCTGCCATAGCCACAGTGCAATCATTTGCTGAAACAACACATATTGCTTTTAACATTTCATCTACTGTTAATTCTTCTCCAACTTCTAACCAGATTTGCGAGCCTCCCATGCCTGCTGCATCCTCGGTGCATGGCACTTTGTCTGTAAGGGCAATTTGACCAGAATCAAGAGCTTCCATTATTAGAAGCAAGCTCATAACTTTAGTAACACTTGCAGGTCTTAGCTGTTCATGAGGATTGTGTTCATATAAAACTGTTCCTGTCTTTTGCTCTATTAAAATAGTACCACCTGATTCTAAATTCAAACTGTTTGATGATTGCTCGCCAGAACTTTCTTCTGCACTTGTTACTGTACTTGCTACAGTATTTGTATTTTCGCTTGTCTCATTTGCTGCAACATTGGTACTTGTTTGAGAAGAAAGAGGCTCCGCTTCTGCAGACCATACATACATTGTTTCATCCGCCCCAAGTACTACAGAAAATGTAAATATAGTTAGAATGATTAATGTAAAACTAATAATTTTAATTATTTTTTTATTCTTTAGCATAAAATTACCTCCATTTTATTTATTTATAACAGTTTATGAAGAAATGGGAGGAAATATAATAAAATAATATATACATTTTAATGTGTTTACGGTATAATAGTGAAAAATCTTTGATATAGGAGAATAAATATGCTAGAGAAAATCAATACCAAAACAGGGTATAATGTGGTAACTATAATAGTTTTAATTTTAACAACGATTTTTGGCCAAAAGGGACGCTCCTTTCTGTCCAAAAACTTGGTCAAAAGGGACGCTCCTTTCTGTCCAAAAACTTGGTCAAAGGGGACACTCCTTTCTGTCCAAGAACTTGGACGAAAAGGAGTGTCCCTTTTGACCAAATTAGGTGACTTTATATATGTCTACACAAACTTTATCGTTTTTCATATATGCTTTTAATTTCAAATCAAAATCATTGTGATTTTCAAATTTTAAATCCAAGTAATCATATGCTACTGTGGCATCTTTTCCCATTTCTATATATCCTACAGGCTTATCATGTTCATGTCTTTCTGTAATCTCCACACCGTCTATTTTTTTAGCGGCATTATATATAGTAGTACTTACTTGACAATTACCTCCGCCAATTGCATTGGTCAATTTGCCATTAACAAATGCATGAGCTTCTTTGTAGCCGTCATCACTGGAAGGTTGTCCAACTACTTCGCAAAAAGAAAATTCTTCATCTGGTCCTACTACAGTGTTGTTTATTCTAGAGCATGTTATTTTTATATTATTCAACCTATTTTCATGGTCGTCTACAATTGGAGTAGAAAAACTACTGATTTTTGTTTCGGTTTTTGGTTTTTCTTCAATATTATTATCTGTAGTATTCTCATTTACTGTATTATTATCTGCTAAGGTAGTATTAGTAGAAATTCTACTTGGAGTATAGTTACTATCGTGATTTTTATTTGTGTTTGCAAAGAACATATATACAAAAATTCCTGCAATTATAAGTAGTATTACCAATAATACAACTAATTTTTTATTCATCTGTTCATCCTCCTTAAAAAATAAAAATCTGTTCATTATTATTTTTATCAAAAAAATTTTTTTTATTTATGTAATTTTTTCATTTAAATTTTTTTGTTACTATTTATAGCTGATATTAATTGGCAAAGCACTGTATATTTTTTATTTCTGTTTGAGTGCTTAAGGTGGGGACCGACAAGTTTACAAACTGTTATGCGAAAAGAATTTGAGCATTTACAGTTTGTCCGCAGTTGGGGGCCGAAAACAGATAATACAAAATATACAGTGCTTTGCTCCAAAACAACCAACTGTAAAATTTTATTTGTTTAACCTTATTAAAATTGAAATTTAATCAAACATATGATAAACTAAAAAACAAAAAACATTATTAATCGGGGGAATATAAATGTTAATACTATTTTTTGCGATGCTTGCAATTTTATTCGCTATTATATATTATGAGCTAAGAGTAGCAACTTCAAAATTACCAAAAGATGTTTTTAAAGAATACAATTTTTCCCAAGAAAAATTTTTAAAAAGAGATGTTTTTGTAATTTCACCAAAAGAAGATAAAAAGAATATAGCTATACTATATCTTCATGGAGGTTCATATGTTGGAGAGCTAGAAAAATATCATTGGAATTTTTTTAAAGACATAATTAATGACACAGGTGCTACAATAATTGCTCCAGATTATCCTTTGGCTCCTGAAAACACATATTTACAAGTGTTTAAATGGATTGAGCCATTATACAAAGAACTTGTTAATAAACTTCCAAAAGAAACAAAATTTATTGTAATGGGAGATTCTGCAGGTGCAGGTTTAGCACTAGCACTATATCAAAGAAATGGAAAACTTGGGAATAGATTACCTGATAGAACAATTTTAATTTCACCTTGGCTTGATGTTAGAATGGATAATCCTGAAATAGACAAGATTAATGACCCAGTTTTAAAAAAGCCGCTTCTCAAATTATCTGGGCAAAAATATGCAGGAAAAAATGGCCTTAAAAGTTATTTAGTAAATCCAGTTTTGGGACCAATAGATAAATTAAAACATATATACATTTTATCTGGAACACGAGATTTGTTAAATCCAGATGCAAAGAAATTTGCTATGGCCAATAAAAGCAAAATTAAATTTTTTGAATATGAAGATGCAATACACAATTTTGTATTGATGAAACATAAGCCAGCCGCAGCTCATGCAAAAGACCGGATATAACAAGGTTGTGGATATTATTTTAAATTAAAAATTTACATGTGAAAGGTAGGAAACATATGAGTAACTCTAATAATTGGAGAAGACTTGATAATTCTGCTAAAATTTTCCCTATTGCATCTAGTAAGAAGTATAGTAGTGTGTTTAGACTTTCGGCAGTTCTAAAAGAAGAAATTAATAAGGAGATTTTAAAACAAGCAGTAAATAAGGCATTAGAGACCATGAGCTCTTTTAAAGTAAAGCTTAAAAAAGGAGCTTTTTGGTATTATTTTGAGGATAATAACAAAGACATTATTATTGAAGAGGAAAATAATTACCCATGCAAATACATAGATCCAAATACAAATAATGATTATTTATTTAAAGTTACATATTGGGAAAATAAAATTAATTTAGATATTTTCCATTCACTTACTGACGGTAATAGTGGAGTAATTTTTCTAAGAGAGATTGTTTATACATATATAGAACTCGCGCATAAAGAAGATTTTCGTTATAGATTAAGAAGCACTAGAAAAATTTCAAACAATACAGAAGACGATTATTTAAAAAATTATGATAAAAAGTCCAAAAAAGCAGCTGGTGGAAAAAGGGCTTTTATGCTCAAAGGAAAAAAGTTACCGCTTGGTGCGATAGGAGTTATACATGTTAATATAGATTTAGACAAATTAAAAGCTGAAGCCAAAAGAAAAGAAGTTACAGTCACACAATATTTAACATCTGTACTTATATATAGTATATATAAAACAAATTACAAAAAATATAATGGAAAAAAGCCAATTAAAATTTGCATTCCGGTAGATTTAAAAAAATACTTTAAATCTGAAACTATTAGTAACTTTTTCAGTTATATAAGTATTCAAACCGAAACAAATTTAAATTTGGATTGTTTTGATGAAATCTTAAAGTTTGTAAAAAAGAGTTTTGAAGACAAATTAACAAAAGAAGAAATAAGCAAAACAATGTCTGCAAATGTAAAACTAGGTAACAATTTCTTTATACGAATTATTCCATTATTTCTTAAACTTGTAATTGTTAAATTAAGTTATATAGAGATAAGAAAGTACACTACAACTACATTTTCTAACATAGGAAGAATAGGTATTATTGGAGAATATCAAAAATATATTGATAAATTTATGATGCTTATAGCGCCAGAAACTGTTGAAAAAATAAAATGTTCTGCATGTTCATTTGATAACAAGCTAAACTTCACTTTTACTTCAACTTTAAGAAGTACTGAGATAGAAGAAATGTTTTGTGAAAAGCTAAAAGAAGAAGGAATTAATATATATGTAGAAGGGAATGGTGTGCATGACTTTATATCCTAAGGTTAGAAATGTAAAAAAGGGAAATATTGCAATAAAAACGATGATTATTGTGTCATTTGTTGTTGCTTTAATTTGTGTTATTGTAAACATATGTACTACACCGAATTTTTTGTGGTGTTTAATTGTTATTTTAGGAATAATATATTCATGGGTAACAGTTATGTATTCAATTAAAAGAAATGTTAATATTGCTTCAAATGTATTAATTCAAACTATTGCGATATCATTATTAACACTTTTGATAGATTTTATTATTGGATATTCAGGTTGGGCTATTAATTTATCTATTCCAATCATAATTTCTTGTGCTAATATTACAGTATTTATTTTAACAATTGTTAGTGTGCATAGATATTACAGATATGCGATATATCAGTTAATAATATTTTGCATAAGCATAATTCCACTTTTTATATTACTATTTTCTCATCTAATAACTATGCCAATATTTACTATAATTTCTAGCTCAATTGCAGTATTTACATTCATATTTTCTTTAATTTTATGCGGAAATAGTATTATTGATGAACTCGATAGAAGATTACATATGTGAGTAATTACAAAGTATTGACAATATGATAAAAAATAAGTATAATTGTATTTGTAGAAGGAGAAATAAATATGGTAGCTAAAATATGGAAAAAAGTATTATTTGTAATATTTATAATAGCTTGTTTATTTAATATAGTAAATAAATTAGTTCATAAGGCATCACTTGAACAAGAATTACAAAGTTCTGCTCAGTATGTTTTAGAACAACAAGCACAAAATAATTTATAAATTTTAATTAAAAAATTATCTATTAAAAATTAATACTTGAAAAAATATACAATATATGTTATCATATTAAATAGTGTTTTTTAAAATCGTAAGGGAGAGGTGAATACAAAATGAGAGAAGGAATACATCCAAATTATACAGAAGCAACAATTACATGTGCTTGTGGTAATGTTATGAAAACAAATTCAACAAAGGCTGATATGAAAGTTGATGTTTGCTCAAAATGTCATCCTTTTTGGACAGGAAACTTAAAAAGAGAAACAACTGGTGGTAGAGCAGATAAATTCAAGAAAAAATATGGTCTTAAATAATAGGATAGCAATTATAGCTATTCTTTTTTTGTATAAATTTGGCCACATAGGTAATAATAAGAAAAAGATGTGGTTAAAATATGAAAAGAAAAATTTATGAAGAACTTAATAAAAAATTAGATGACCTTAATTATGCTATGACGAAGAGTAAATTTTTAGATTTAGTTGAGCTACTTGGAAATAGAAAAGAATTATTTTTTAGAAATATCTGGTCAGGAATAGTTAAGGGAATAGGTATAGGAATTGGTGTTACAATTATAACAGCAATTATTGTTATCATACTCCAAAAGATAGTGACTTGGAATATTCCGGTAATAGGAGAATATATTGCTGATATTGTTGACATTGTACAAAATAGTAGATAAAATCAGTTTATGGAGAATAGTATGAAGAAAAATTTTTTTGTAGCAATGTGTGGCTATAGAGAGAAACAAGAAAGGAATAGTATTTGGTATGAAAAAATTAATTATAGATTCAAGAATAAGAGATATTGAATATGAATTTTTGTCAAAATATTTTGATGTAATAAAATTACCATTATCAAATGATGTATATGAAGAAATTTCGGGCCATAGTGATATATTTTACGCTAAAATTAATGATAAAATAATTTGTGCTCCAAATAGTCCAATTATATATGAAAATTTTAAAATCGGATATAAAAAAGTTGGAAACACTTACCCAGACGATGTTCTATACAATGTATGTCAAATTGGAGATAAGGTAATAGGCAGTAAATATGCAGATGAAAGTATTAAACCACAAATATTAGAAAAGCAAGGATATGTAAAATGCTCTATTGCAGTTACTGGCAATTGTTCCTGTATTACTACTGACAAGAAAATAGCAAAGGTATTACAAGCAAATAACATAGATGCTTTGTACATAGAAGAAAATAATATTAAACTATTAAAAAGAAATGGAACAATTTCGAAAATGAGTGGATTTATTGGAGGAGCCACTTTGACATTTGATAATAAGTTTGTATTATTTGGAGATGTTAATAGACTAGATAGTAAAGAAAAAATATTAACTCATTTAAATAAATATAAACTAGAACTTATAGAATTTAAGGGCTATGATGTATATGATTATGGCGGTGGAGTAATATTTTAAATAAAGTATAATTTTAAACCTTACAATTTTGTAAGGTTTTTGTAATGTTAATCGCTTGTTTGTAAGCTAAAAAAATATTAAAATATAAGCACAGAGAGCAAATAAAAGAAAGGATGAGATTTAATGAGCAATGTGCTAGAAATCAAAAATATTGAAAAATACTATGGAAATAAGTCTAATTTAACTAAAGCCATAGATAATATTAGCTTTAATGTACAAAAAGGCGAATTTGTAGGAATAATGGGCGCATCAGGAAGCGGAAAAACAACACTTTTAAATTGTATATCTACAATAGATAGAGTAACTTCAGGCAATATTATAATTGACGGAAAAGATATAACTAAATTAAAAGGAAATAATTTAAACAAATTTAGAAGAGAAGAACTTGGGTTTATATTTCAAGATTTTAATTTACTAGATACTTTAACAGCATATGAAAACATTGCATTAGCTCTTACAATTCAAAGAAAAAATCACAAAGAAATTGATAAAAGAGTTAGAGAAATTGCAGAAAAATTACAAATAACAAAAAAAAAAAAAAAATATCCATATCAAATTTCAGGTGGACAAAAACAAAGAGTGGCTTC
>CALXZF010000121.1 GCA_944393165.1 uncultured Clostridia bacterium | reverse complement strand
ATATTTTTATAAATAATAATAGAAGAAAAAAGCAAAAAGAATTAGAGGAACAAAAAATAGAGGAGAATTCTCAAATTTCATTTGATATGTTAGCTCAAATGTCAAATGATAAAACAAATACAAAGTCAAATAAAACTAACATAGTAAACAATAATTCAAAATCAATAGAAGAACATCAGGTAAATATTATACAAAGAAATCCTAAGAAAGTAAAAGGAAAAAATTTAATGAGCTTTGTGGATGACTATGTATTAGTAGATATAGAAACAACAGGACTTTCGCCAATTCAGGATGATATAATTGAAATTGGTGCTATAAAAGTCAAAAACAACAAAATGGTAGAACAATATAGCCAACTTATAAATATAAATAGAAATGTTTCGCCATTTATTACGAATTTAACAGGAATTACAAACGAAATGCTAAGAGAAGGGAAATTGCCAATAACAGTTTTGGAAGAGTTTATTAGCTTTGTTAGTGATGAAGTAATAATTGGACATAATGTTAATTTTGATTTAGGTTTTTTGTGTAATAAATGCAGAAAATATCTAAACTATAACTTAAATAATGATTACATAGATACTTTGTATTTAGCAAGAAGATTGGTTCCTAATAGTGTAAATTACAAGCTTGGAACTTTAGCAAAATTGTTTAACATTAGTTATGAAGGTGCTCATAGGGGATTAAAAGATGTTGAAATTACATATGAAGTGTATAACAAATTAAGAGCTCTTAGATAAGGGAGTATAATAAGAAAAAGAGTCTAGATAGGAAATATCCTATTCTAGACTTTTTTGTGCTTATTCTTCATAATATACATATATTACATTCTTTGAATGTGGAAGAATATGCGATATAAGAGACAATAGCCCCTTAATAGAGAATTTTTTTGTTTCATCCCCGAGAAGCACATGCCTGTGATAGACTTCCCAGCCATCATCTACTTTTCTAAAGTATGGTGGCGTCGCAGTATACCAATTAAGCTCTCTTGGATAAGCTTTTTCTAGAGTATCCATTTCTCTTTTGGCTTCAGCAAAATTTGGGAACAGTCCTTCATAAACTTCTTCAGCTAACACTTCCCGACCTCTAAATACCTTTAAGTCATGCAATTCTGTAAACATTTTTATTCCTCCTTCAAATAATTTTACACTACTATTATAGCATTTTTTTAATATTTTTTCAAACACACGAACAAAGCGACGGATGTCGCCCTTTGTTCGTGCCGATTTAGGTTTCCGACTGCAGGGAGGAAATCCTAAAGGCAATAGCGATTATAGCTTTTTATTTAATAGAAATTTCGAAGAAATTTCCTATTAAATAAAAAGAGTCTAGATAGGAAATGACCTATTCTAGACCTTTTGTGTCCTTATTCTACTTTGACATGATGTCTAGACACTTTCCAGCCATTGTCAACCTTTTCAATGTTTGATTCTACTTCGAACCAACCTTTTGATTCAGGATGACAAGACCGTATGTCATCTAACTTGCATAAAGCAGACTCATATGAAGAACAAGTAACGGGAGAGACAAATGTCTCTTCAAAGAGGACTTTGTGTCCATTAAAAACTTTTAGCATAATTCTCCCTCCAACTTGACATGGTAATGAAATACTTTCCAGACTTTTTTAATTCGAAAATTTTTAAATCTAAATGCAGGCTTTAACTTTAAATCAATCTCATGCCAACCTAATTCTTCAGAAAAAGCAATTCTGATGTTCTCGGTGCCTCGTTCGGCATCTTTTTTGTTTGTATAAAAGTAACATCCTTCTTCTTCAGAAATTATTCGCCGTTCGACTTTTGAACCTGTTGGCGTTGTCAATTCCATGAATTTAACAAACATTTTTATTCCTCCTTCAAAATTCTTGATATTACTATTATAACATCTTTTCTTGAATTTTCAAAATTTTACTTATTCAAAAAAATGGAAAAATAAAAATCAAAAAATTTCACATAATAATAACGAAAAAATATAGGTACCATTAAACCAATTTTTTCAAATAAAAAATTAATGGAGAAAGGTTGAAATTATGAGCAAAAAAATAATAAGTCTTATATTAGTATTTGCAATTATGTTCTTTTTATTACAATTAAATGTATTCGCTGCGTCAGTACCACTTGGCTCCGTAACTGTTAATGTGACAAAAGAAAAAATAGCACCTGGAGAAGAAGTTACTGTGAACATAGAATTTGGAACAGAATTACGGTGCATATACATTTGATGTGGCATATGATAGCAGCATATTTGATTTTGTAAGTGCAGAAGGAGGAACAGAAAATGATGACAAAACTAGAGTAAGAGTTACTTATTACGATAGTGCAGGTGGTACAAACCCACGAACAAATATGTCTGTAACATTTAAAGCTAAAGCAGATTTAGAAAGCACTAATCCTACAGATTTTTCAGTAACAGCTGAAGGTTTGGCAAATAAAGATGCGTCACAAGAATATGATGATATAACAACTCCAATAAAAAAATCTGTAACAGTAGAACCAAATTATGTGGATTATGATTTGAAATTTAACTATTCTGGCAACATTATAGTAGATGAAGAAAAAACTATGGAATTAGTTACATCATCTTCAATGGGAAGAAATTATGACCATGTAAAAATGCAAGTTGAAGTAACAAAAAAACCAGCAGACAGTGCGACAGTTAAGCTTTTGGCAACAACTAGAACTAGACAAGAAGTGGATTTGATTGAAGACGGTTGGGGCGAGCCAGACGGGTACGAACTTGGAGGAAAAGATGCTGAACAAATCTTAGATATTAGAGCATTATTTAGTGAAGTTGGAGCTTACACAATTAAAGTTAGCTTATTAGATAAAGATTCTTCAGATGCATTAATTGTAGCAGAAGATTTTAATTTTAATGTAGTAGAACAAAGTGCAAATGATAATAACAACGGAAATGCTGGAACTACTACACCTGATGAGGGAAATAACAATCAAGGTACAACAGGAGAAAATGGAGAACAAGTTGGCGAAAACGAAGAGCAAATAACTGAAAATGGACAAAATAATGAAGAAACTTTACCAGAAACATTACCTAAAACAGGTATGACACAATATGTATATGTAATTACTGCTATTGCAGTATTAGGATGTGCGTATATAGCTGTAAGAAACATGAAAAATGACAAGAAGAACTAATATATTTTATAGTAGTGTTGCGACTTATAGCTTGTGTTTATGATATATGTTTTTAGTTAGTGTATAAATTTTCATACACTAACTAATCTCATATATACATAGCTCTTAAGTTGTAATAAAATTGTTTAACAATACATAGAAAGGGTAAACTAAATCATGTTAAAGAATTTTATTAAATTACTAATTATTTTTATTATATCTATAATAATTGGAAATATGGCATATGGAATGTACAGAGAAGCAAAAATTGGGGACGGACCAAATCAAGAAACATGGGAAAACAATGATATTAATACTTTAGAAATGAATACTTTAACAGAACAAACAAATGAAATAGATAATTCAAACAGAATAACTATTAAAGAAGAATACAATGGATACAAGGTGTCGGCAAGACTGATAATTCCAGAAATAGATTTGGAAACATATGTACTTGATTCAGATGCAGAAGAGGCAATGTGGCTATGCCCTACAAAGTATTTTGGGCCAGAACCAAATGAAGTTGGAAATTACTGCATAGCAGCTCATAATTATGATAAAGAAAATATGTTTAACCATATCATAGAATTAGAAAAAGGAGACAAGATTTTTCTATTAGATAATAAACATGGACAGGAAACTTATCAAATCTATGATATTTACAAAGTAAAACCGAGCGAAACTCAGGTACTTTCTCAAGAAACAAATGGCGAAACAGAACTTACATTAATTACATGTAGCGATTATTCAAGTAAAAGAATTATTGTAAAAGCTAGAAAAGTGTAAATACAATGAAGATTGAAAATATAACAGCAGTTTTTCTTCTGCATGAAATGTAAATCCAGGTTAATGTTTTAGGAGGGAATAAGTTTAAAGATGAAGAAAAAAATAATTATTTGCTTAGGGATAGTATTACTTCTGGCAATAGTTTTTATAATAATATTTAATATTTTGAATTTAGATAAAGTTCAAAGTGAAACTAGTTTAAACAGGCAAATGATGTTATCTAGTACTTTTCCAGAAAGTTATGAGCCATATATAAATGAACTAAAAAAGCAATATCCAAATTGGGAATTTAAAGCATTATATACAAATTTGGATTGGAAATATGTGATAGATAATGAGAATGTATTTGGGAAAAATTTAGTTCCGAAATCGTATTCAGACAGCTGGAAAAATACTAATCCGGGTGAATATAATGTGGAAGTTGATAGCGGTTGGGTAGACTCTTCCAGAACTGCAGTTGAATATGCAATGGATCCACGAAATTTCTTGAATTATGTTAGAGTGTTTCAGTTTGAGGAGTTGTCATATAATTCAAGAACTAATACAACATCAAGCATAGAAAAAGTGCTATATGGAACAGAATTTTATAATAAAATAGTTGAATATAAAAATTCAAGTGGAACCAATATAGTAACAGATAAAAAATATTCAGACCTTATAATTTCGGCAGCAAAAACATCTGGAGTTAGTAGTTTTCATTTGGCATCTAGGATAAAGCAAGAGGTGGGACCATTTTTATCCCATAGCTCTATAAGCGGAACTGTGAGTGGATTTGAAGGGTTATACAATTTCTATAACATAGGTGCAACAAGTTCGTCAGAACCAATGGGAGCAATAAAAAATGGTTTGCAATACGCAAAAGACGGAAAAGGAGCAAGCACTGCAACTAAAAACAAATACCTGATACCATGGAATACCAAAGAAAGAGCGATTATAGGTGGTGCAATATTTATCGGTTCGAGCTATATTAATTTGGGGCAAAATACAATCTATTTACAAAAATTCCATGTTTATGACACCAGTGATGATGAGCTTTTTTGGCACCAATATATGACAAATGTATTAGCTCCATATAGTGAATCTAAGCTTATATACAATGGTTACGCAAATGGAAATTTATTAGATACATCTATGTCATTTGTAATTCCAATTTACGAAAACATGCCAGATTTACCATGTACTAGTCCTGCAATCTCAGCAAGTGATTTTTCATCAGATAATACAAAAGTATTTGCAAATGTAGATACTAGTTTGAATGTAAGAAGCGGTCCAGGAACCTCATATGAAGTATTGACAAATGTACAAGCTGGCATTCAAATGACGAGAATTGCAAAAGGAAAACAAAAAGTGGAATTATGGGATAGAGTAAAACTAGACAATGGTTTGGTAGGCTATGTTTTTCAAACATATGTAGAGGAAGTGCCGGATAAAGAAGTTGAAAAAATAGAGTTAAAACTTGATAAAACAACAATAAATAAAGGAGAAAAAATAAAAATCAATGCTACCATTTTGCCAAGTGACGCAGTGGATAAAGAAATAAAATATTCATCTAACAACACAAATGTTGCAACAGTAAGCAGCAAGCGGATATATCACAGGGGTGGGCTCACGGAAGTGCTACAATAACAGCAAAAGCCAACAACGGAGTAAGCAGTAGCATAAAAATAAATGTATATAGTCCGGTAACTGACATTGCTTTGGCAACAGAAAATCTAGTACTTCAAATTGACGAATCATTCCAAATCACAGCAAGTGTAGTTCCAGAAGACGCAGATAGCCAAGACTTAAGCTATAAAGTGGAAAAAGAGGATATCGCAAAAGTAAGTAGCGACGGCTTAGTAACAGGTGTGGCAGAAGGAGAAACAAATATTACGATATCTGCCGAAAATGGAAGTGTTTCAAAAAATATAAAAGTAATGGTAATTAAAAAACTACAAGAAGGAGAAATTGTTTTTGATAACAGTTTAGAGGTCAATGGAAGTGAAATTTCAGGTTTAGAGAACAAAAACAACACAGTAGATAGTATTTTAAATAAAATAAAAACAAACTATTCTATAGAAATTTATAATAGAAGTGGAGAAAAGATAACTGGAAATAGCTTGGTAGGCACAGGGAGTGTAATAAAAATTCTAAATAATAATAATTTAGTTATGGAATATAATGTAATAATGTATGGAGACGCAAATGGAGACGGAAAAATAAATAGTATAGACTTGCTAGTTATACAAAGACATATATTAGAATTGCAAAAACTTTCTGGAGTATTCATAAAAGCCGGAAATGTTAGAAAAAACAACAAAAA